>CAXTRL010000003.1:0-44449 GCA_964246575.1 uncultured Armatimonadales bacterium | reverse complement strand
GCGGCTTTTTCAATTAAGTCCAGCGACAGATAGTAGCAGTCTTTGTCGTTATTGGCCCAGTTGATGAGGCCATGCTGGCCCAAAATCACGCCGCAAGCGTCCGGATGACGGCGCGTGACATCTTGAAGCACCAAGCCTAGCTCAAAGCCGGGCCGGAGCCAGTGGGTATGGATCACGTCATCGCCATAGATCTCGCGTGTCAGCTTGTCGGAGTTTCGAGAAGCGGCCACGGAAATCGCGGCGTTCGGGTGCGTGTGGTCCACATGTTTTTGAGGCACGAACGAGTGCAGGGGCGTGTCAATGGATGACGGACGCGGGTTAAGGTTAAACGTGCAGTGCGGGTACATCAAGACCATTTTGTCTTCGGCCTGCGTTTTCGGCCCACGCTCTTCGGCCCGCGCGTAGACGGCTTGCAGTTCCAGCAGCTTTGCCTGGTACAGCGAAGAAAAGTTTTCGCGGCCTGAAGTCCGCAGGTCGCCGCCGGAGCCTTTGACCCACAGCACGTCGGCGTTCTCGCCGCTGACGGGATCGGTTTCGGTAAGCTTGGCGGACGTGTTGCCGCCGCCGGTGTTTGTGATGCGTCCGTCCGTGCCTAAGAGGTTTGAGCGGTAGACCAGCCGGCCCAGCGGGTCCAGCCCGTCTGCCTTTTCATCGTTCCATAAGTTGCTGACAAATCGGTAGGTCTTCTGCGTCATTGTTGAATTGTCTCCAAATATCGAAATCGGGCGTAGGGTTCTTCCCAAGCATCGGCATTCAACGGTTCATACGTTTGAACCGGAAAAGAAGCGTGGACTGTCCGGCGCAGGTCTGCAAGCGAAGCGAGATGGCCGAGCGTGAGGGCCTGCAACAGCAGATTGCCGATGGCAGTGGCTTCGGCAGGGCCGGCCAGAACGCTTCTGCCGGTCGCTTCGGCGGCGAACCGATTGAGCAGCGTGTTTTGGCTGCCGCCGCCGACAATATGCAGCCGCCGAATCGTCCTGCCGGTCAGGGCCTCAGCCTGCCCCAGCGTTTCTCGGTACGACAGCGCCAGGCTCTCCAGAGCGCAGCGCACGATCTCGCCTGGCGTCTCCGGGACGGCCTGCCCGGTCTGCCGGCAGAAATTCTGTAAGCGGGTAGGCATGTGGCCGGGTGCGAGGAACCGAGGGTCATCAGGCCGGATCACGCTGCGGAACGGCGGGGCGTCCCCAGCCATTTGGGTCAGCATATCGTAAGAAAGATCCTGGCCATCGGCAAGCCAGGCCCGGCGGCATTCCTGAACGATCCACAGCCCGGCGATGTTCTTCAGCAGCCGGACCGTGCCGCCGTAGCCGATTTCATTGGTAAAGCCGGCGGCTTGGATGCCGGCGCTGATTTGCGGCCCTGGCAGCTCCATTCCGAGCAGGGACCAGGTGCCGGAGCTGAGAAACGCCCAATCCCGGTCTTCTTCCGACTGCGCTTCCACCGGCACGGCAGCGACGGCGGCAGCCGTGTCATGGGAGCAAGTCGCGAGGACTTGAACGCCGTACAGCCCTGTTTCTGCTGCAATCTCCGGCTTCAGCGGCCCCAGCACGGTGCCGGGGTCTACTAGGGGCGGGAAGATACGCGGCGGCAGGCCAAATGCGGACTGCATCTCCTGCGACCACTGCTTTGTGACCGGATTGTAAAGCTGGGTTGTGCTGGCAAGGCTGCGCTCGGCAGCGGCGACGCCGGAAAGCAACGCATTAAAGTAATCGGCAATCAGCAAAAGCTGGTCCGCTTCGGCAATCTGCTCCGGTTCCTGCTGCCGGTGTGCGAGAAGCTGGTACAGCGTGTTGATCGGCATGAACTGGATGCCGGTTTCCGAGAAAATCCAGTCTTTGAGTCCTAACTCCTGAACTTGGGCATACGCGGCCTCCGTGCGGGGATCGCGGTAGTGGTACGGCAGCGCCATCGGCTTCCCGCCGTGCATCAGCACATAATCTACGCCCCATGAGTCTACGCTGAGGCTGCCGGCAGTTCCATTTTCCGCCGCCTTAAGATGCGGGGCGGCACACGCCAGCCCAGTCTTGATTTCCGCGAAAATGCGCTCTGTGTCCCAGCGCATCGCGCCGCCGTCGGTAATTGGGCCGGTCGGGAAACGGTGCACTTCTTCCAGTGTCAGACGCCCGGCTTGCAGTGTGCCAAGTATGACCCGCCCGCTTTCGGCCCCCAAGTCACAGGCGATAAAGTGCTGCTTGCTCATGGCTTGTCCTCATACACAAAAGGCGTCTTCATACGCAAAAGATGGAAAGGCGCTTTGGCCCGTGCGCTCCCAGCACTAAAATACGCTCAATGTCCCCGGTGCGGCTTGGTCCAGTGATGAACGACATCAAGCTCGGGTAGCTGCCGCCATAACGTGCCGAAAGCAGCGCAAATGCCGCCGTCAAATCCGGCACAAGCTGCTCCCGCCTGGCCAGGACCACATGATGCGGCGAAAGCGCGGAAAGTGTCCGCCCGCCCGCGCTGCGGCTTGTGATCAAAACGCTCCCAGTTTGCGCCACCAGCGCCTCGCACTCCGTCAGCGCGGCGTCACACGCTTCTAATGCTGCAATGTCGTAGCCGCTGTGGGTCATCAGCGTCGGCAGCGGAAGCGCCGCCGCTGCCTGCTCCGTCAAAGCGCCCGGATGGGCGGCGATCTGCTTCCAGCCGCAGTCTGCCGCCAGCGCCGCCAGACGCTCCCGCAGCTGCGCTTGATCCGCGCACAGGAAAAACTCGGCCCGCAGGTCGGCGCACTGGGCCGCAAACAAGTCCCGCTGATCTTCCCACGTTTCCCCGACCGGCGGCAGCCACGCCCGCGCTTCCTGCCGGATCACCGGCAGCGCCCGCGCAAACCGCTCAGTGGTCGGAGCCGGTTCCGGCACAGGCCGCTTTGGGGCAGGCACCTGAAGCGCCCGCCGGACCCGGCCTAGTATCTGCTCGCGCCCATTCATGGTTTAGCTTCTTTCTCCTGCCGCGACGCCCAGTAGTCTTTGAACGTCCGCTGCGGCACATGGGGGAAGTCGCGTGACCGGGTCCAGCCGTACAGCGGGTCCAGCTTGCGGCCGTTGACTAGGCGATGGAACGGCTGCAAATACGGCGCCAGATGCGTCGCCCACCGGTACAAGGTCGGATGGGTCATCAAAAACGCGAACCCTTGATACGCTTTCCACTCCCAAAAATCAGGCTGCGCTTTAGCCGCGTTGCGCCGGTTTTGCAGCAGGTGATGATGCAGGTCAATTCCCACCGGGCAGGTCTCGGTGCAGGCTCCGCAAAGCGTGGACGCCGCCGACAGATGCTTCCATTCCTGCAAGCCCGACAAATGCGGCGTGATGACCGAGCCGATAGGACCCTGGTAAGTGGTGCCGTAGGAATGACCGCCGACGTTGCGGAAGACCGGGCAGACATTCAGGCACGCGCCGCACCGGATGCAGTGCAAAGCGTCCCGCTGCTCCGGGTCCGCCAGCAGATCGGTCCGGCCATTGTCCAACAAAACCACATGGAACTCTTCGGGGCCGTCCACTTCGCCGGGCTGCCGCGGGCCGCCAATCATGGAATTGTAGCAGGTCAGCATTTGGCCGGTGCCTGCCGTCGCCAGCATCGGCAGGAACAAGGCAAGGTCGGCCAGCTTCGGCAGGACTTTTTCAATGCCGAGCAGGGCGATATGGACACGCGGCACTGAAGTTGTCAGGCGGGCATTGCCTTCGTTCTCAGTGATGGAAATCATGCCGGTCTCGGCCACGGCGAAGTTCGCGCCGCTGATCCCAACATCTGCGCCCAGGTACTTTTGGCGCATGACGGCGCGGGCGATCATGGTCAGCTCTTCCGGGCTGTTTGAGGCCGGCGTTCCCAGTTCTTTTGTGAACGTCTCGCTGATCTCACCGCGCGTCAAGTGCATCGCCGGGAAAACGAGATGGTACGGGGTTTCCCGGCGAAGCTGAATAATATATTCGCCTAGATCCGACTCAACCACGCCGTACCCGGCGGTCTCCAAGGCATGATTCAGGTGGATCTCTTCGCTGGTCATTGTCTTGGACTTGATCAGCTCTTTGGCTTCCACACGCCGGCAGATGTCCAGAATGTAAGCGCAGGCGTCTTCCCCAGTCGCTGCCCAAAAGACTTGGGTTCCTTGCGCTTCGGCGCTGCGGGCAAATTCTTCCAAATACCGGTCCAAATGGTTCAGAGCTTCCCACTTGATGTCCGACGCCGCCTGCCGAGCCGCCTGCCAGTCCTGGAACCGGCCCTGCGTCCCGCGCCGCACGGCGTCATACTTGCCCATCGCCGTCTGCACCAGCCCTCGGTGACGCAGGTCGCCGCTCATGCGTCCGCTGTCGCCGCGAAATTGGGCTGATGACTTGACGGGTATGGAAGATTTGACAGGTGCTTTAATAGTCATTGCGGCTTCTTTTATTTGCGGCTTCTTTTATTTGAAGCGGGCCAGCACTTCAGCCAGGTGCAGGCTGCGGAGCGGCTGACGCTGCCGGTCCAGCATTCCCTGAAGGTGCATTAGGCAGCTTGAGTCATTGGAAACCATGTAATCTGCGCCGGTTTCCAGCGCCGACGCGCACTTGGCTTCCCCCATCGCCGCCGAGATCGGGGCAAACTTGACGGCGAACGCGCCGCCGAACCCGCAGCAGGTCTGCGCTTCAGCCATCTCAATCAGCGTCAGCCCCCGGACCTGTGCCAGCAGCGCTCGCGGCTGGTGCTGGACGCCCATCTCGCGCAGCCCGTGGCAGCCGTCATGGAACGTCACAGCGGCGTCAAACTTCGCGCCGACATCGGTCACGCCAAGTTTGGTGACCAGGAAGTCGGAGAACTCCCACGTTTTGCCGGCAAGCGCTTGGGCGGCTTCGTGCTGAGGCGTTCCTTGAAAGATGTCCGGGTAGAACTTTTTCAGCATCGCGCCGCAGGACCCGGAAGCAGCCACGACCACCTCGGCGTCCCGGTAGGCTTTAAGGACGCCTTGTGCGACTTGACGCGCCTCGGGCCAAAAGCCACCGTTGAACGCCGGCTGGCCGCAGCAGGTGAGGCTTTGCGGGTATTCAACCGTATGCCCGAGCCGCTCCAGGACTTCAACGACGCTGATGCCGACACGCGGGTAGAACGTGTCCACATAACAGGGAATAAACAACGAAATACGCATAACAGTGTTCGGATTATCGAATTTGGATTATCGAATTTGGATTGATGCTGCACGGACGCCAGTGCAACATCAATCCACTTCTTTATTCCACTTCTTTTCAGGCGGTTTCTAATGCGCGATTGCGGGATCGGAAGGCATTGCGCCCATCAGGCCGCTGTCCATGTCCCCCATCATCGCGGCGGCGTTTTCGCTTTCCTGCCGGCGCTCTTCCGGAGAAAGAAGCGCGGCGCAGGGGGTTCCGAAACGAGGCTGAGCAAAGGGCAGGTGCGTGTTGCCGCGTGCCAGAATATGCGAGCCGTTTGTCATGCCGGAAACCGCGTCCAGCCCGTCGGCAGCGCCTGCGTCTTCACCCCACTGGGTGAACGAGCGGGCATTGCAGTAGTGTCCGACGAATGAGCGCCGGACGCGGTCTGTCGTGTAGTTTTTCTTAGAGCGATGCAGGACATGGCCGCCGAAGAAGATCGTGTCGCCGGCTTTTGCGGAAGCAAGAAGCTGGTCATACTTGCCTGCGATCCGCGCCAGGTCATTGTGCTCATCGTTTGGATCGCTGACCCCATTGACTTGCAGTATCCCATCAATGGCATCACCATAGCCATACCCCTCACGCGGCGGATAAACCGGCTCGGCATTGCTGCCGTTTGCCATCCACATCGCCCCGTTCATCTCGTCGGCATCGTCAATGGCGATCCAGGCTCCGCAAAGAGTATCGGGATGAGTGGGAATGTAATAACTATCCTGATGCCAGCCCTGCCCCGGTTTTCCGGCAGGCTTGAGAAACAGCATGGACTGTAATGCAAGAAGGTCAGGCCCGGTCAGCACTTCCAGCACATCCAGGACACGAGGATGCAGCAAAGTGCGCTCATGCAGTTCTAGCTGCCGGTGCAGCATATGGATACGCAGAAAATACTGCACTTTTTCTTCAGGAGACAAGTGCGCGGGGGGCGCTTCTAACCCTTGTACGGCGGTGCCGCTTTGCGGGGCTGCGCCGGCTTCCATTTGACGCCCCTGCTCAGGCAGCCTCCCCTGCATCAAATCTTCCGTGTGCTGCCGAAGCTCGGCAATGTCTTCCGGCGAAATGAGGTTCCGAACCAGAAGGAACCCATTTCGCTTGAACTTGATATATTCTTCTACAGAAACCGCATAACGATCAGCCCGTGCTTCTTGTGTGGTTTCGCGGGACGTTGCCGGTTTGTCGAGTGTGACTGCCATAGAGCCTCCTTAGTGTGCTTTCTTATCGTGCATGGAACAATGCTATTATAGCATTAAGTCCTAAAAATACTCCATGCCTCGGACTGGCGAAAAGATGACTAAAATTGACATTCGGCGTCAGAGACTATGTCGTGAATTTTGCAAAAGACGTGAAAGCGGCGGCGTTTCGCCGGACTGAATCCGGCGGCGAAGATCACGCGGCGCAAGGCCATAGATTTGCTTGAAGGCCCGCGAAAAGTGAAACGGACTCGCAAAGCCGCACATCTCCGCGATCGCGGCCACCGCATAATTGCTTCGGGCCAGCAGCATTGCGGCGCGATCCAGACGGGCCAAACGGACGGTTTCGGCAGGCGAATGTCCGAGGGATGACTTGAACAAGCGGCAAAGATGTTCGGGAGTGACGCAAGCCTGCTCCGCCAATCGGCCAAGCGAAATTGCGGCGGCAGGATCAGCATCCAAACGCTCATGGATATAAGCGCAAACCTGCATCACCGCCGGGGGCAGAAGCGGCTGGCTCCGCGCTTTTGTCGAACGCTGCCCCGTCTGAAAAGCCGTCAGCATCATTCGGATGGTCAGGCGCACAAGGTTCGGATCGCCCTGGCCGCTCCAGGCTAAAACATGGCGAAACAGCGGCAGCAGAACATCCTCGTCTTCCGGCTGGCGTACCAGCGGCCATTCGGACCAGTCTTCAGGCGGAACAGCCATCTGAAAATGAAAATACGCATGGCGCGTCTGCTGATGCGGGTCCCATTGAAAGAAGTCTGTCGCGCCGGGCCTGCAAAGAACAATTGAACCTTCCGCCAGAGAAAAAGTGGTGCCGCCGCTGCGGTATTCGGCTGTCCCTCGAAGCAGCCAAACAAACTCCCAATCCGTCATTTGGCGCGGCCCAAATGAAGCGCCTGGGGGATAAGTTGCCACCCCTAAACTGGTCGGCAGACTAATTGCTGTCGTGTCATTTGTTTCCACCGTGTCTTTCATGGCGCTATTAGGCAGAGGAACTCAGCGGGCGGAGCCAGCCGGGTCAGCGCCTGCGAGACTGTTTCTTCCAGCACCCGGCCCGGCTCCCGCAGCGCCTCCGTCAGCGTCACCAAGCCGCCTACCATTGGGATGGCCTGCGTCAAACCCTGCGCTTGCAGCGCAGCTTCAGCCGCAGGATCAACACTGCCGCCGAAGGCCACGACAGGAACGCCAAGCGCACGGCACCGCGCCAGCAGCCCGGAAACCGTTTTGCCGGAAAGAGTTTGCCGGTCAATGCGCCCTTCTCCTGTCAGCACCCAGGACGCGCCCTGCGCCCTGGCCTCAAAGCCGGCCGCATCCAACACCACATCAATCCCGTTCCGGAACGACGCGCCGAGAAACGCCGCCAGCGCCGCCCCGAGGCCGCCTGCGGCTCCGGCCCCTGGCAGCAGCGCAACATCCTGTCCGAGATCACGCCGAATGATGTCTGCATAGTGCGCTAAAGCGTCGTCCAGCTCTGCGACCATGGCCGGCCCGGCCCCCTTCTGCGGCCCATAAACGGCGCTTGCCCCATCGGGTCCGACAAGCGGGTTTTTGACATCGGACGCGGCCAGCACTTCCAAGGGTCCGGCTGGAAACATAAAACCGTCCATGTCAATGCGCGACAAGCGGGCCAAAGCCGCTCCGCCGGGGGGAAGCTGCCGCCCAGATTGATTCAGAAACCGAGCGCCGAGCGCCTGCATGGCCCCGGCCCCGCCATCGTTGGTTGCACTGCCGCCGAGGCCCACAATGAGGCGGCTGACTTTGAGGCTGTTGACTTTTTGCTCGAAAGCGGCGCGGATCAGCTCGCCGACCCCAAAGGTCGTCGTCAGGCGTGGGTCGCGCCGCGCTGCCGGGACGAGGTGAAGCCCGGCGGCCTGGGCCATTTCCACGACGGCTGTTGTTTCTTTTGTTGTTTCTTCGGTGCCCAGCAGGCCAAAAGCCGCCCGGACCGGCTTTCCCAGCGGGCCGGTCACAGTGCGATAAACCATCTTTCCCGCTGTCATGGTGACGAGGGCCTGCACAGTGCCTTCGCCGCCGTCCGCCAGTGGAAGCAAAACAATTTCTGCGTGGGGCCACGCTCGCCGTACGCCAGCCGCCATCGCTTCTGCGGCTGCTTCGGCGCTGAGGGAGCCTTTGAACGAATCTGGGGCAACGATGATTTTCAGAGTCATATCCCCTGCTCTGCCAAGCGTATTCCATCGGGCAGTTTGAGAGAAGTTCTCGTTTCCCCGTCCGGGCCGCGCTCATGGGCGACTTCAATTAAGCCATGCGGCGTTGGAAAAGTACCGCGGGCATAAGCAAGCCCTGCCAAGTGAGGATTAATTGTGACGGTGTCAAAGCCCGGTGACGCCGGCGCGACGCCCAGCACATGCTCCATCAGCCACGCAGTGGGGCCGGCAGCCCAGCCGTGGCAAAGGGAATGACGCAAACCTTCATAACAGTAGTCGCCGAAGTCGCCGTGGATGTCGCGCTTGCCCGGCGGCACCAGCTCATTGATTGAGGCGCTGTTTTCCATCCAATCCACGTCAAACCCTTCCCAAAAAGTGGTCGCTCCCATGTCCAGCATTCCGCCCCAGTACGCTCGCAGGAGATCAAGGCAGCCTGCATAGTCTCCGGCCAATGCGCGTGCTTGAAGGATGTAGTAGCCGTAAAACGTAGACAGGCCGCGAAAAGGGTCCTGCGCGAGAACGTCACGGTTGACGCTGCCTGCGTCCGCCATGCCTGCAAGAACTGTTAGAGCGTTGGCCTGCTTGCTGGCGCTCGGCACACGCTGAAACCCTGCCGCCCGCTCCGCGACCGCCTGGACCCGGCGGGCCGTGTCCGTGTCTGCCAGAAACAGGCACAGCTCCGCCCCCGCACGCAGCGCCAGCACGACCAGCGCTTGAAGCCCGGCGTCAATCGCTGTGGGGTCCCGGCTTGTCGGCCATTCCAGAAAGCGTGTTCCGCCAAGATGCTCCTGGCCCTTGTCATCCACTGCCGCCTCAATTTGCGCCAGCAGGCCGGCAAGGTACTCGTGCTGCTGCCGAAGATAAGCAAGGTCGCCGTGGTACCGGTACCAATCACGCTGGATAAGAATCCACCAGAGCGAGTAAGAGGAAGTATCATTCATCCAGGCCGGCAGCGGCGAGCGCTCCCGCTGATAGTCCAGCGTCGCTGGAACGAGAGGATGGCCGCCAAAAACTGACGTGACCACCATTGCTTCAGGATGCAGATCGCCGATCCAAACAAGCCGGTCGCGCTTGATGCCGTCCCAAACGTAATCCTGCATGCACAAATGGACTGTATAAGCGCCGGTCTGCCAGATCTGGTTGAGGCGCGGATCACTGCACTCAAATGTGCCGAGATATTCCAGCGGGCGCATCAAAGAAACGGCCCGGACTGCGACCAGATGCAGCTCAGTATCCGGGGGGAAATCAAGCCGCACGAACCGAAACCCGGTATTGCCGACTTCCTGCGTTCCCATCGCCGGCAGCGGGAACATCACATCATGGTTCGCATGATCGCTGTTCGGCTGCCCCATCGCCTCGCTCACCGACTCGCCAAAGCGAACACGCGCTTGAACGGGTCCCTGGCCGGCTTGACCGACTACGATTTGAACGCCGCCGTTCAGCTCGCGCCCGAAATCCAGCAGCAGGCTTGTCGGCTGGTCCGTGCTGGGGATTGTGCAGTAGGGCCGGGATTCCAGCGGCGCCTGCCCGATATTGCTGGTCAGCAGCGACACGCTTTCAAGCGGCGCATCCGCGCCTTCGGACTGCCAAACAATGCGCGTCGGCAGGATAAACTCACGCTGGCGAGGATCAATCTGTGGTTGCGTCATAAGAACATCTTCATGTTAGCATCTTCGTGTGGTCCGCGATAAATTCCTGCACTCATGGCTTCAGCGCTGCCAGATCAAAGGGTTGATGGAGTTATCGTTCAGCAGATCGCCGACAGTGAGGGTTTTAACGTAGTCGTCCGGAAGCACGTTTTGGGCGCCATTAAAGACTTCACCATCAGGCATGTAAGCGCAGGTCATGGCCCGGCGCGGCTTATTGGTCATGTTCGCGCCCGCGCCGTGTGCCGTCAGCCCATTATGAAAAACTGCGCTGCCGGCGGCGCAGGGACAGCCCATAGCACTGATTTCGCGCCACTGGGGATATGATTTGAACAAGTCAGCCTGATTGCGGCCAATGCCTGCATTGGCATGAGTAGCCGTTTTCTGGGTTCCCGGCAGGTAATACAAGCACCCGTTGTCCTGCGTGGCATCATCCAAAGCGACCCAAAGCGAAAGCGAGTTTTGAGAAGAAAACGACCAGTAAGGATTGTCCAGATGCCAGGCAGTTGGGTTGCCGAACGGCGGCTTGAAGAGGGCTTGATCGTGCCAAATGCGGATGCCATCCACGCCTGCCAGCTCACCGGCCACCCGCCCCAAACGCGGATCATGCATAATCGCCTGCATCCCGGCATGTGTCTCGGCCAGCTTGAGGCACTGCGTGAAGACCTGGGCGTAGTAATCATCCGGGCTGCCGGGAGGCTGCGCCGCCAGCCGCTCAGCGACAGCTTCATCGGTCGCCTGCCTCCACACAGCCAGTTCGTCAGCGCTTAGGAAACCGTCGATTACTAAAAACCCCTCTTCTCGGTAGGACTGGATCTGGTGGGCCGTGAGTTCAGTTTCCATGCGATTGTTTTGTCCTCAAGTGCCTTGCCCGGCGCTGCCGCCGACCCCGCGCTGCTGGGCTTTGGCTTCAACGTAGCCGCTTTGAGTAAAGCCGCGCACCGGATCGGCAGGACAAGGCAGGCCCAGATCACTGCGGACCTTCCAAAGAAGCGGCCGGACATCGGTGGCGAACGCTTCTTTAATGACTTCTTCCGCTGCGACCAGGTCTTCCGCCTGCTGGGCGGCTTCCAGTGTTCGGAGATTCACCAGCAGAGCTTTGGCATAGGAAACTTGAAGAGCGACAAGGCTTTGGATCATTTCCGCGATCTTATTTTTAAGCGTGTGGCTTTCATCAATCATGTACGCGACATTGCCTGCCAGGCCGTCATTTTCGCCCGCCACCAATTCCGTGTAAATTAAATACAGCTCATACGGATTAATCGAGCCGGTTGTCAGGTCATCATCGGCGTATTTTCGGTTGTTGAAGTGAAATCCGCCTAACCGGCCTTCATCCAGCAGAAACGCGACAATATGCTCGATATTTGCTCCTTGCAAGTGATGACCGAGGTCAACCAGCACTTTGGCGCGTTCTCCGAGGCTCCGGCAGAAGGCAAATGCCATGCCCCAGTCCGCAATGTCCGTGTGGTAAAACGACGGCTCAAAGGGCTTGTACTCAATCAGCATCCTTTGATCGTCTTTCAGCGCCGAATACACACTGGCAAGGCCGTCGGCAAACCAGTGCTTACGCCCGCGCATGCTTCCCTGCCCAGGAAAGTTTGTGCCGTCGGCAAACCAAAGAGATAAGTTTTTGGAGCCGACAATGTCCATGATCTCGACGCACTCGCGCAGGTGGGCGACGGCCTTCTCGCGCACGGAAGCGCGGGCGCTCGCCAGGCTGCCGAACCGGTACTCAAAATCCTGAAAGACGTTTGGATTGACAGCCCCTACCGTGAGGCCGAGAGCACGGGCATATTCGGAAAGTTCTTTCCAGTCCGCACCGGCGTCCCAGGGAATATGGATGGCGACGCCCGAAGCGATCCCCGTGTATTTGTGGGCCTGTGCCGCGTCTTCAAACTTCTCAAAAACGTCGCGCGGTGCGCCCGCTTGCCGAAAGACGCCAAAGCGGGTCCCGCTGTCGGCGTAGCCCCAGGAAGGGGTTTCGACATTCTGCGTCTTTAGCCGCGTTTCCACAGCGGCGAGGTCGATTCCGTCGTCTTCCAAACGCCGCTTCAGCAGGTCGTATTCCGCTTGATACTCTGTTTGATGTTCTGTCATTGTCCAGCCTCCAAAAAGCTTAATTCGGATGCACGACGATCTTCATGCCCTGGCGCGACTCCATTGTGGCAAATGCTTCCCCAATCTGCGTCAACGGGTAATGATGCGTGATAATCGGCTTGACACGCACCAGTCCCTTTTCCAGCAGCTGCAGGGCCAGGCGATGCTGGCGCGGGGTGCTGCCGTGGGAGCCTGTCACAAAACATTCTTTGTAATGGATCGTGTTGGACAGGAGGCTCATGGGGCGCACATCTTTGCCGAGGCCGCCGAACAAGTTGACGTAGCCGCGATGCGCCACCATTTCGACGCTTTGCTCGTGAACTTCCACGGACCCTGAAGTCGTGATAACGACATCAGGCCCTTCGCCGCCGGTTTCTTCCCGGCAGCGGGCAACGACGTCTTCTTCCGACGAGTTGATGTAAACGTCCGCGCCATAGGCTTTGGCGATTTCCATCCGCAGCTTGCTTCGCTGGATGCCGATGACTTTGGTCGCGCCCATGATGCGGGCCAAGTCAATCATCATGCAGCCGATGGGGCCGAGGCCAAAGATGACAACGGTTTTGCCGAGCGACATGTTCACAAGTTCCAGCCCATTGATCGCGCAGGCCAGCGGCTCAGCGAGGGCCGCTTCCTCAAACTTGAGGGAGTCGGAAAAGGTACTGACGGGGCCTTCTTCCAGGACTAGCTGTGGCAGCTTCATGTATTCGGCAAACGCACCGGGTATCTGGTAACCAATCGCATAGTTGATCGAGCAGTTGTTGCCGAGGCCGTTTTGGCACCAGTGACATTGCCCGCAAGGGACGTCCGCTCCCAGCGCCACACGGTCGCCGACTTTGACGCGCGTGACGTTTTTGCCGGCCTGGACAATGACGCCCGCTGTTTCATGGCCGGGAATCGCCGGCATTTTGACCCTGGGGCTGCCGTGGTGCACGATGCGAACATCGGAGCCGCAGATGCTGACGGCCTCAACGCGCATCAGTGCGTCGTTGTCGCCGATTTCAGGTGTGGGAACGTCCTGAAGTTTGAGATTATCGAGCGCCTCAAGAACGGCTGCTTTCATCTTTGGATTATCCTTTTTTTATAGTTTCGAGGGGGACAAAAGCACTTTAGAAGAAAATTCGCTCTGGTCACGGATCATCTGCAAAGCGCCCGCCCCAGACTCAAGCGAAACGCGGTGCGTGATCAAAGGAAGCAAATCCAGCTTCTTGGAAGCCATCGCTTCCAGCGCAGTCCGCCAGTCATCATCGCCGCCTGCCGTGCTGTATTCGGAGTTCCAGGTGCCGACAATCGTCACCTCGCGGCGCATCGCCTGCGAAATCAAGCTTGCCGGGAAAGTGACCTCGGCGCCGGGATTGCCCAGCAGCACCAACCGCCCGCCGCGCCGGACGGCCTTCAACGCTTGGTTCGTTGTTTGCGGCACGCCCGCAGCTTCAATGCAGAGATGTGCGCCCTCGCCGCGCGTCAAAGCTTCAATCGCTTGAACGGCGTCCGTCTCGCGGCTGTTCACCGTGTCGGAAAAGCCGAGCGTTTGGGCCAGCGCCAGCTTTTCCGGCAAAATATCGCAAAGAACGACGCGGGACGCTCCCATCGCCCTTGCCCACTGGGCGACCATCAGGCCGATGGGGCCGATGCCGAAGATGGCGACGGTTTCCCCCACCGAGCAGCCGCCGCCGCGCCGCAGGGCGTGCAGGGCGACGGCGGCCGGCTCGGTCATTGCGGCTTCTTCCAGGGTCACAGCGTCCGGGACACGCACAAGGTTTTGCCGGGGTGCAGCCACATACTCGGCAAAGCCTCCGTCGCTCCGGGAGCCGAGGTAGTCGTAATCCACGCACTGGACATACTGCCCTTTTTCGCAGGGACCGCACTTGCCGCACCAAAGAAGCGGAAAAACGGCGACACGGTCCCCAAGGCGATAATCCTCCACGCCCGGCCCGACTTCCGCGACGGTTCCGGCAAACTCATGGCCGCAGACGGTCGGGAAATGATAGGTGCCTTTCGTGAAGACGCGCGGAATGTCCGAGCCGCAGACTCCGCAGAAGCCCACTTGGACCAGCACTTCACCGGGTCCCGGCTTCGGTCGCGGGATTGTTTCATAGCGGACATCGCCGACGGCATGAAGTACCAGTGCATCCATGCGTGCATCCGTTGTCGTCATTTCTTGCTGCCTTGTTTTTTGCTTTCTCTCAAACTGAGGCCCGCCGCAATTGCTGCGCGTGTTTGATGGGTGTTAGCCGCGTAATCATTGCTTTTGCAGAACACGCTGCTGGTGCCGCAGACGAGGCTGTCGGCCCCGGCAGCCACCATGGCCGGGATATTCTCGAAGCTGACGTTGCCGTCCACCATGATCGTGACATGGGGCGCATGGGCGTCCAGATAATCCCGGCAGTCGGCGATTTTCCGCAGGGCGGAGCTGACCATTTTCTGCCCGGCAAACCCTGGGTTGACTGTCATCAAAACAACAAAATCCAGTTGTTCCAGGCTGTAATCGAGTTCCGAGATTGGGGTCGCGGGGTTCAGGGCGACGCCGGCCCTCGATCCGCCTTCTTTGATCAGCGCCAGCGTCCGGTCTAGATGCGTTGAAGACTCAGCGTGAACGGAAATCTGCTCGACCCCAATTTCCAGCAGATGCTTGACAAAAAAGTCGTTGTCTTCCACCATTAAATGGACATCAAACGGCAGCTTTGTGAGCGGGCGCATCTGCTGAAGAGTGACCAAGCCAAGCGGCATGTTCGGGACGAAGTGCCCGTCCATCAAATCGAAGTGCAGCACATCTACCCCGGCGGCTTCCAGTAAACTCAGATCATCGGCCAAGTGAGTCATGTCCGCGCACATCATAGACGGAGCAATCTGGACAGATGGGGCAGTTTGAATGGACGCAGCCAGCGGCGATACACGAAGCGACTGATCCGCCTGCGCCGGCGCTTGTCCGTCCGTCACGAACGAGGCCTGAAGGTATCTTAAAGAAGCACGCAGGCTCTGTTCCAGCAGGGGATCGGAATAATCACGCCCAAGCTTTGGCCCGCCGATCTCCAAATAGCCGATCAGGGGCCGAGTGGGGATGACATCGGAGCGCTGCAAAAGAAAGTCCCGAACTTCTTCGGCGTTCACAATGCCACGCGCCCTTTCATCTTCCGAGAAGCCGAATGTCTTGTCAAACAGGGCATCCGTGTTTTTCAGGTGAACTTCGTGCAGGTAAGGCAGGCTCGCTTCCAGCAGCTCATAATTGTCAAAGCATACCACCCCGTTTTCATCCGCGTATCCATGCGCGACATCCGCGCAGTAGCCAATGGCGGCGGTTTGGTCCGGGTTTTCCCGGTGATATGCCATCAGCTCATCCGCCATGCTCCGCATTTCGCTTGGAAGCGTCGGCGGCTCAGCCAGACAGGACATCGGCTCGATTGTCAAAGTGGCGACGCCGCAGTCATGGGCGTAAGCCATCAGCGCCTTGACGTGGCTTATGTAGCAGCGAAGGCCGTCAGGCTTTGCGTCCATTTGGTCCCGCAGGACCGCGCCGGGGTTTGAACCCACGGCAGGCGCACCGAGCAGGCCGCCGATCTCGATGAGGCGCTCAAAATTGCGCCGCGCCACCTGCTGCCAGCAGGGGTCTGCCGCAAAGAATCCCCCTAACTCTCGGTGCGCGGTAAAGAGGCTGGAAATGGAGAGGCCATAAGATTCCGCCTTGCGGCGCAGGCCGGTGAAATACTCGTCCGGCAGCTGGTAGATCTCAAAGAAGGTCCCAAGCTGAACATGCGCGGCCCCTTCGTCGGCCATGATGCGGAACAGCCAATCATAGGAGTAGCGATATTCAATAGGGTCGGTCTTGACGCCAAGATGAAGAGGTAAGTTCATTTCACTCATTGTAACCGTGTGGCACGATTTTGTCAATAGACGCATCGTATAATACAGTCATAACGCCGCTGCAAAAGTTAAAGAGGCAAGTTCGTGAATTGCGTGATTGGAGCGCTGTTCTTGCCGATACTGACGCCGTTCGCTCCAAAATTGCCGATGGCGAGAAACTGGCGCGTCTGCGGGGTAGAAAACAGATCCGGGCGATTATCTAAGCGGAAGTCGCAGCCCATGACCCGCACATCGCCGCCATTTGCCTGGATGCAGGGATCACCTGCGGCAATGTCCCACGTTTGGAACTGGCAGCTTGTAAAGGTCACTTCGGGGCTTGAAACATTCGGCGCTCCATACGGGGCGGCATTGATCATCACCGCTGAGCCGTAAGCGTTCCAGAAGTTGCAGTTGACGAACGACAAGCGGCCGGTAAAGGTCGGGGCCGTGTAGACGTTGTAGTGGGTTCGGGAGTCGCTGACGGCAACGAAATCACAGTCAGTAAACGTGATGCCGGGAATGGCGACATCGTCCACATAAACCGGCTGCTCCGTCAGGTCCGCGCCGCAGCCGATCACCCGGCCATAAGCTCTGTTGCCGGCATCGGTCCCGCTGGGGTTGACGGCGAAATGGTAGCCGATATGGTAGCCCAGGCAAAACGTATCAATCAAGCGGAATTGGTCGTTGCGGCTGATCTCAAAGGCCGTGCCGTGTTCCATCTGCCAGTCCCAGATGCCCGGCCTGCCGCCCGGCCCGAGGCGCGTTGTGTTGTTGTTGAACTGAGGCACGAACTGGACGGACTCGATCCGGTCCACATCGGCGCTGTTGTCGATGCTGATCCCCTTGAACGTCGGCTGGCCCGTGATATGGTCGATCCAGACACGCACAGACCCCCAGGCTTTGATCCCCTGGTACATGTTGACGATGTCGATGTTCGAGACGCGGCTTGCCACCCCATCAATGCTGATCGCCCAGGGAGCGGGCGTCGGCGCGGTCGCGTTTTCCGCGTTTGTTTGCAGCGGGTTGTAGATCGCAAGCCCTTCCACCACGGAGTTGGTGTTCATGGTGATAAACGGCTTCGCGGCTGCGTTCCCAAAGCCTTCCACCATGCCGAGCGTCGTGCCTCCGACCAGCGGATTGATTTCAGCCGCCTGGTTGCCCGGCAGGGCAGACAAACTGGCGGGCAGCATCAGGTCGCCATGCAGGCGCACGAAGCGCGGAACATTGAGCGTCCCAAGCAGCAGGTAGGCGCCCGCCGGCACTTCCACTTGGCCGCCGTGGGCGCTGAACTGCGCGTCCAAAGCTTTCTGGAATGCGGACGTGTTATCCGTGCCGTAGGAAGCCAGTCCGTCAGCAACGGCTGTGGAGGCGGCGGTCTGCAAAGTTGCATGGTGCTTGCCCAGCACCACTGCAATGCGGGTCATCAGCACTCCGCCGCCGGCCCCCGCGCCGCCGAGAGCGATTGCTTTTCCGGCGTCACCGGGGGCGAACATGGCGGAAGCCGAGGAAAGTGTTTTGGAGCCGCTTGCCATGACCACATCGCTCAGCATCTTCATATCGGCTTTCGCAGCATAAGCGGGGTCAAGGACACTGCGGTCGGCGGCGAAAGCTTGCTTGCCGGCCTGGCCGGTCAGCAGGCTGCAAGCGATTAGCAGGCCCATAGTCTTCAGCAAATAATTGTGTGGCTTAATCATTGGAAATAGTAACACATTCCGGCGATGCTGTCAAGAAAATTGTTCACGCGCTCAAAGCGATTTGGACCCAAAGAAAAGCCCGGCGTTTCTTTACAAAAAACGCCGGGCGGCAGGCTGGGGTTCATCCTGTGGCGATTAGGTGGGGCTGAAGGTCAGGGTTGCATTGCCCAGGTTGCCCGTGCCGGCGGCTAAGCCTGTCGTTGCCGTGCAACCGGTGCCGGTTCCTGCCTGCCCGCAGGTTGCCGAAACGGCAGTACGACCCGGAGAAACCGCAACGCCGCGCAGCCACTTTACATGACCGTCGGCCGCCAGAAAGTTGGAGCCATCAGTGTGGATGCCCGTCGCACCGGTGTAGTGTGCAGACTGGCTGGCTGGGGGGACGCCGCCCATTGGCCCAGTTGCATATACGACCGGCAAATAAGAATACGTGCCGTCTTTGAACGGGATTAAATCAGTGGGTGCAGTAGTAAGGTTCGCATCCAATCCATCTACGGAAGCGGATCGATAACCAGCGCCTGCCACTCCATTTTCCTCATTGTCTGTAGCCGTAACTGTGGTTGTGTCCTTCTGCACTTCGCACAGCAACACAGTGGAGGCTGCTGCATTAAGGGAAGACAGGGTTCCGGTTGTCCCGC
Organism: uncultured Armatimonadales bacterium; assembly: GCA_964246575.1. Lineage (GTDB taxonomy): Bacteria > Armatimonadota > Armatimonadia > Armatimonadales > Capsulimonadaceae > JANXMY01. The sequence goes on along the minus strand of CAXTRL010000003.1, from coordinate 26,047 downwards.
CACCGTACAGGTTTTGGTTGAAGGCATAAGAGATAGGAACACCGTTGTATGGGTCATTAGATGTGGAGTCATCTGGACACTTGTAAACGCCAGTGCTTTTAGTAAAAGCATAGATATTGCCGGCCCAACCCGCGCCATAATCACTGCCGACGCCGTTTACCCCATTGCCAGCAGGGAACTTCTCGTCGGCGTCCTGCTGATACTGGATGATCGCAAGACCAAGCTGCTTTTCGTTAGACTGGCACGAAGCGCGGCGTGCGTTCTCGCGCACTTTCTGAAAGACAGGGAACAAAATCGCGGCAAGAATAGCAATGATTGCGATGACGACGAGCAACTCGATCAGCGTGAAGCCCGAGCGCTTCTGAGAGTTCTTCATGAATGTTCCTCTTTCTAGTACGAGCATTGCGTTAAGCTCGTCTCATTGTATAGCACAATGAAAGATTTGTCAAGCATTATTTTTGCCGGCTTGTCGAGCGGCAAATTCAAGGCCTGCTCATGAAAATGGCTAGGCAGTAGAAAAGCCGGTGCCGGGCTTATCCCCGGTACCGGCCTCTTCAGGCATCCATCTTATATAATGCTATATTATATAATACTGAATGTGGCAGCGATGCTGGAGTCGCCGCAGCCTGTTCCAGCCGCATAACTTGTTCCGGCTGTTCCCACGGGACTTAGGCCTTGACCAGCAGTGCAGTCGTTCGGGCCGACATTGTTATTTCCGCCGGCTGAAACCGCACTGGGACGCAGAAATTTTGCATGTCCATCGGCCATTAAGAAATTGGAGCCATCCGTATGAATGCCTGTCGCGGCCGTTGCATTGCCGCTGGAGCTTCCCACTGTTAGGGCTGCTGTTGAATCGCTGCGTAAAATACCCGTTGCATACCGCATCGAGTTGCTGTTGCCGTCGTCATTCCCTGAAGCATACCCGCCAAAGGTAAAGCTGCCATTGTTCAGCGTCGCGACTCCCGTTACTCCCGGTGAAGAGCGATCAGTGCCGGTCGAATCCGCCAGGTCAGCCGTTTGACCAAAAACTTCGCAAAGAAGCACGGTTCGCGCCGGGCTATTAAATTGTGCAAGCGAGGCGGGGTTAGGCCCGTTCAAATTGGGCATCTTGGAATTGCCGACATCCCAGTTGTAGCCATACGAAAGCGGTACCCAGGAAGGATTGTTGGCATCAGGGCCAGTCGAGTCATCCGGGCATTTGTAGACGCCGGTGCTCTTGACGAATGGGTAAAGAGTGCCTGCCCAGCCGACAACGTAATGCTCATTAGGCGATGTCAGCCGCCCGTAAGGATATTTCTCATCGGCATCCTGCGTGTACTGGACAAACGCCAACCCGAGCTGCTTTTCATTCGAAAGGCAGGAAGTCCGCCGTGCGTTCTCGCGCACTTTTTGGAAGACAGGAAACAGGATCGCAGCGAGAATAGCGATAATGGCGATAACAACGAGCAGTTCAATGAGCGTGAAGCCGGAGCGCTTCTGTGTGATTTTCATAAAGTTTTCTCCTAAGTTTCTGAGCAGCGTTCGCGCTGCGTTGGTAATGATAAAGTAGGATTTCCTGTCTCTTTAGTTTTGCGAATGCGATACAAAAGACAAGAATTTTTTCTTAGATCAACAACTAATGTGTTGTGCTAGGGTCCCCAGGAGCCGGCGGAGTAGATACTCTGCTGCCGACTGGAGGCCGAGATGGTGTGGCGGCGGAAGGATTTGTACCACTTAGGCGCTCGGACCCGGCATTGGTAACATTCGTCGCTCTTGTACTATCGGTGCCACAGCCAGCGAGGCTGGCGGTGGTGACGGCAACAAGCACGGCAGCGATAGTGACATGCAGCCCGCCAGTGCCTCGGCTGCAGGCAGATGAATTCTTTTTAGGCAAGTGCATTGCGATGTTTCTCCTCATAACTGTTATCGAATCAGGATCAGTGCCTAGTTGAACTGCAACTCTGTGAAAGAACAACATTACGTTGGCAGTTATTGTACGGCGAAAGCGAGAAAAGCACAGAAAAGGGTGATACGAGTGCTTTGTTTCAACATCACCCTTTCATTATTTTGCTTTTAAGGACGACTGTTAGAGGATGCTGAATGTGGCGGCAATGCTGGAGTCGCCACAGCCTGTTCCAGCCGCGTAACCGCTCCCTGCTGTTCCCACAGGATTTAGGCCCTGACCAGCAGTGCAGTCCGTGGCACTGACTGGGTTGCTCCCGCCAGCCGAGACCGCACCGGGGCGCAGCCACTTCACATGTCCGTCCGCCAGCAGGAAGTTTGAGCCATCCGTATGAACACCTGTCGCAGCCATCGCATACCCCCCAACACTTGTAACCCAAGCAGGATCACTCCGCATGATGCCCGTTGCGTATTTCATGTTGTTGCTGTTGCCATTACCATTTGCCGTGACAGTAACGTAGTTCGTACCTAGAACGGCAGGTGAGTCACCTTCAGACGCATTCGCGAGGTTGACGTATGACCCAAATGCTTCACACAGCAGCACGGTGCGAGCAGGACTGTTGATCTGTGCATTTGACGATGGGCTTACGGGTGCGCCGCCGTTGAAAGCTGTGGTGAACACTAGGGTGTTAGCAACATTCCAGTTGTAGGCATACGAAACAGGTGTCTGGACACCCTGAGCGGCAGTGGAGTCATCGGGACATTTGTAAACACCCGTGCTCTTGACGAATGAATAGAGTTGTCCGGCCCACCCGACAGCGTACCCGGAATAGTTTGGAGGGTTTGTCCCGTAAGGGTACTTCTCGTCGAAATCCTGGGTGTATTGGATGAACGCAAGACCAAGCTGCTTTTCGTTAGACTGGCACGAAGCGCGGCGTGCGTTCTCGCGCACTTTCTGGAAGACAGGGAACAGAATCGCGGCAAGAATAGCAATGATTGCGATGACGACAAGCAGCTCGATCAGCGTGAAGCCCGAGCGCTTCTGTGTGATTTTCATTAATCTTCTCCTCGTTTGTGGATTAAAGTGCCGCACTTCTTCGGCGGCGTCCAGAACAATTGGTCTCATTGTATCATACGCTTTTTGCTTTGTCAACAAGTATTTTTGACGAGGGCAGGAACAAAGAACACTGTGAACAGCGCAAAATGATTTGCACTTACAACCTGCGTTACTTACGTTACTTATTCTGGAATAACCAGCGTGGTCGGCAGCATGTAAACGACGGGGGCGCTGAGGTCGCCGCGAATGTGCTGCATGAGAAGATCAACGGCGATGCTGCCGGCCAGTTCCCAGTCGGCGCGAACGCTGGGGAAGATGGGCGACACGGTGTGCCGCACGGAGAGGTCGTCAAACCCCGCAACTTCCAGGTCTTGGGGTTCGATCCCCTGAAGCGCCGCCTGCGAGATCAGCGCCGCCGCATGGGTGTCTTCAATGGCAAGGACGGCGCTTGGTCGGTCTTCCGACGCCTTCCACCGTTTCAGCCAGGCCCCGAACTCGTAGCGCCGGCCCTGCTCTTTCGACCGGAGCGGGTCTGTCGGCGGCGCTGTCAGGCCGAAATTTTGCAGCGCCTGCAAGTAGCCCCGGTGCCGGTCGCGCACGGAAAGCTGGAGCTGAAGCGTCCCCTGCCATTCTTGTTCCATGAAGATGATCTGCTGATGGCCCTTTTTGATCAAATGCCGCGTCATCTCGTAGCCGGCTCGGTAGTTATCAAAAAGCACCTGGGAATGCAGCAGACCCGGCAGGGCCATGTCCACGAGAACAAGCGGAACCGGCAGGGTCTCAGTCAGGAGGTAATCCGCTTCAACCCGGCCGCGCACCCGAAAACTCGGCTCAATAATCACCCCGTTGCAGCCGCTGCTGACGGCACGCTGTACTTGCGCCAGCTCATCTTCATACCGATGCTCGGAAAGCGCCGTCACCATGCTGGCGACTTCTTCCCGGCACCGGCTGTCCACACCGGCTTGAAGACGCATCGTGAGTTCATTCCGCACCTGGCAGACCAGACCAATCAAATTGTTTGACACTGCGCTGGAAGCCGCCGGCGGCTGATTTCCCTGGGAGGGGCTGATGTAGCAGCCGCTTCCCGCCAGGGAATAGATGACTCCCTGTGCTTGCAGGATGCCGATGGCGTTCTGAATCGTGCCGGGCGAAACCGAGTAAATCCGGGCCAGATCACGAATGCGCGGCAGCGCCTCGCCTGGCTGGCTGCCGGCGACATCAATGTAGTCGCGCCGGATTGCGGCGGCAACAACTTCGCGCTGAGGGTTTTTTGCGGAGCTGGGTGTTTTAATGGTCATAAAATTTGTTGGTCATAAGAGCTATTGATTATAAGATCAATGCATATGATTTATTATAACAGAGTACCAGAACTTTTGTCCAGAAGCTTTCGGGAGCACAGATATTCGGTAGGTTGACAATTTCACTGCGGTTATGTTAGAATGCCAAGCGTAACAAACAATCCGCTGAAATCATATGGCACAATTTCAGACTAGTGAGTATTAAATGACTGATTTCTTATTTTCCGACGGCGCAGCATGGATTTGGACGAACTCAGCCTCGCCGACCGCCAACACATTTGTCGCCTTCCGCCGGGAAATTCATGTCGAGGGCATCACCGAGGAAGCAGCCGCGTATGTCACTGCGGATTCTCGTTATGCTCTTCTGGTCAACGGCACCTACATTGGCTTTGGACCGCCGCGCTCCTGGCTTTCTCCCTGGCCTATGGATCGCTACGATATTGGGCCGCTGCTCAGCAGCGGACGAAACGTCATCGCCGTACTCGTGCAGCACTTTGGCGTCGGCACGTTTCAATATACCCCAGCCGATCCAGGGCTGCTGATGCAGGTCGGCTGGACGGATGCCGCCGGAGAACACGCGGTGGTTTCGGACAAAAGCTGGACCTGCCGGCGGCATGAGGGCTTTCAAGAAATCGTGCCGCGCATCTCCTGCCAGCAAGGCTGGGAAGAGCAGTTTGACGCCGCAAAAGCGCCGGGGCCGGACTGGGCGCACCCAGAGTACGACGATTCCGGCTGGCCTGCCGCCGCAGCCGCAGCGCTTGCCGGAGCGCCGCCGCACAGCCGTTTCGAGGTGCGCGATATTCCGATGCTCACGCGCGAACAGGTTTCTCCTCAGTCCATTGCTCAGGTGGATGTCGTGAAAGCGGCCCCCTATACTTGGTCCCTGAACCTGCGTTACCTGCTGAATGCAGCCGACACCAGCGCAAATCCCCTCACGGGAAACATGCTTTTAGCTACCTATATCAAAAGCGACAGGGAGCAGAATATCGCCGTTCATGCCCCGCACAACGCAGAGCATCTTTGGAAGCTGAACGGTGCGGCCCTAAGCTTCAGCGACAAAACATCCCAGCTCACAGACAGCGGCGTCGCCCACGCAGACCTTCAAGCCGGCTGGAACCTCCTCATGGTCCGAATGCCGGCGACCGCATTTTCCTGGATCGCCGTCGTCAATCTTTGGACCGAGGCGGAAGTCCAGTTCCGGGCAAGCCCAGCAGGACAGGAAGCATCGCCGTGGATGGCTCTGGGACCGTTCGGCGGCTTTGCGGACCCGCGCGACGCCGGCCTTCAGTGGCAGCAAGTTTGGATTGAAGCGGACACGATCCTTCCGGGTGCGACGGGGGAGCGTTTCAGCGCTCTCTGGGATCAAGGACGTCTTGACACGGAAGACCTTTGCGCCGAATGGGCCAGGCCGGTTCCAGCCGGCATGATCAGCGGCTTTGACATTTTCGCCCACTGCGCGTCCGAACGGATCGTAGAGGGAGCGAAAGCACGGATTGATAACATGCAGGCGCTTGCGGAAACAACGGCTGAGTGGGCCATGATCCATCCCAGCCCAAGCGGCGATGTTCGTGTCCTGCTGGACTTTGGGCGCGAAATCATTGGGTTCCACACTTTTGAGATTGATGCTCCCGCCGGGACAACCATTGACGTGCACAACTTTGAGTTCATTCAAGCGGATGGACGAGTCAACCTGTGCGAAGGCATGAACAATTCGTTTCGCTATACCTGCCGGGCTGGCAGCCAGCGGTTCCGCAGTTTTGTGCGCCGGGGCCTGCGCTATAGCTGGATGACCTTCCGCAGCGTGACTCAGCCGTTCAAGATGCGGGCCGTTCAAGTTGAAATGAGCACGTACCCCGTGACGGCCCAGGGCGGATTTGCCTGCTCCGACCCCATGCTTTCTGCGATTTGGCAGGTCGGCACGCAAAGTGTCCGGTGCTGCGCCGAAGACACTTACACGGATTGCCCGACTTACGAGCAGGTCTTCTGGGTGGGGGACGCCCGCAACGAAGCGCTGGTAGACCTGGTCGCGAACGGGGACGCCCGCCTGAGCCGGCACTGCTGGATTCAAGCAGGCCGCAGCTTGGACCGCTCCCCTATTGTTGAAAGCCAGGTTCCCAGCAGCTGGATCAACATTCTGCCTGCCTGGAGCTTTCTTTGGATGCGCTGGGCGCAGGAGCATTACCAGCTCACCGGCGACGCGGATTTCGGCCTGGAAGCGCTGTCCTTTCTTGAGCGCAACATTGAGGGTATCACCCAGCAGATCGACAGCCGGGGATTGTTCCAGCTTAACGCCTGGAACATGTTTGACTGGGCCGCGTCGGATACCCCTTCCGACGGGATCGTGACCCATCTGCACTGCCTGGCGGTGCTGGGCTTGCGGCAATCCGCTGATCTTGCCGCAAGTCTTGGCAGGCAGGCCCAGGCGTGTGCTTGGAACGAGATTGCCGACAATCTGACCAAAGCCGTCAACGACTATCTTTGGAGCGATGAGCGGCAGGCTTATGTTGACAGCCTGCACCGAGACGGAGCCGTCAGCACCGTCTTCAGCCAGCAGACTCAAACCGCCGCGTTCATTTCCGGTGTGGCGTCGGGGGACCGGGGCTGGCGCTGCCGGCAGATTATCGAAGAAGCGCCGGAAGGGTTTATCACGGCGGGAAGCCCATTTTATATGTTTTTTGTGCTGGAAGTGCTTGTCCGCGATGGGCGCTTTGATCTGCTGCAAAAAACGATCCGCGATTACTGGGGCGTTCAGCTTGACGCCGGCGCGACGACCTTTTGGGAGATGTACGACCCGGCGGCCAAGCGTCATACGCGCAGCCACTGCCACGGCTGGTCGGCAGCACCCACATTTTTCCTCACTCAGCAGGTTCTCGGCATTCAGCCGCTGGAACCGGGCTACCGAACTGTTCTTGTCCAGCCCCAGCCGTCGGACCTGCGCTGGTGCCACGGGCGTGTCCCTACCCCCCAGGGTCTCGTGAGCTGCGACTGGCGGCGCAGCGAGGATGATTTCATTCTTACCCTGGAAACACCATCCGGCGTACCCGCTCGTATCGTTTTGCCCGTTTCCGGCCCGGTCACGGTGGAGGAAGGAAACGCCGATCCGATTTCTGACGACCCGGACCAGCGGGTCTGGTTAAGCAGCGGCGGCCGCGTCCGCCTTTCCGTTGCATGTATTAAGCTCTAAATAAGTTCTAAAGGAGAAAGCAGTTTATGACAAGTTTGTTCAGTGTGGAAGAACGCGCATCGTTTGATACTCACGGGTACGTAATCCTGCGAAATGCTGTTCCGCAGGAGAATCTGGATGCGGTTCTGGCCCTGATTGAAAAATACACGGGAATTGATTTGGCCGATCCCGAAGCCTGGTATCACGGCACCCATCCACCCCACGGCAACGGCATGATTGAACTCTACCAAAGCCAGGCCCTGTGGGACAACCGGCAGTTTCCACGTGTCCATCAAGCTTTTGCCGAGCTGTCAGGCACGGAGAAACTTTGGGTAACCATGGACCGCGTCAACTTGAAAGCGCCGATCCATCCCAATCATCCTGAGAACGATCACCAGGGCTTTATTCACTGGGACATTGATTCTTCGGAAGAAAAGCAGGCTTTCTTCGTGCAGGGCGTTCTTTGCTTGACGGATACGACCAAAGAAATGGGCGGCTTTCAGGCTGTCCCCGACCTTTACCGCACTTGGGACACCTGGGTGAAGACGCAGCCCGCTGACCGCGACCCGCGCCGCCCCGATTTGGAAGCGCTGAAGCGAGATGGCCTGGAAGTGGTTCCTATTCCAGCAAATGCCGGGGACCTAATTATCTGGAACTCAATGCTGGCGCATGGCAACGGCCAGAACGTCTCCAATCGCCCGCGCCTCGCCCAGTACCTCACCATGTTTGCCGCACCGGTCAGCCCCCTCTCGCCGGATCAGGAAACCCGGCGTCAAGACCGAATCGCCAGTTGGCAAGGCCGCACTCCTCCAAACGAACACTGGGCGCATGGCGACCCGAACCAGTGGGAGCAAAAGAACGAGAAAACAGCGGAACTTACCCCGCTTGGCCGAAAAGTGCTGGGCTTAGACCTTTGGGACTAAGAGCCGGCGGCTTCGGTCGCCGGATTTCTTCTCAATGAGGCTTCTCATCCAGCGCGAGAAGTTGTTTATGATAAATTGTATATGGCTAGGATGTCTGCTGACACCTCAGACCGCAAAGTTCTCACAGTTTTATCGAAATTTTTGCAATACAACGCTCAGACTTGGCAAGTCGGCAAAGGATAGGTCCATGACAAAACAACTAATGACTCAGCGCAGGCTGTGCGGCGGCAGTATGAACTGGGCGCGGCGCGGCATCTGCGGGCAGGCGATGGTCACCTTCTTACTATTCACTTGTCTTATCGGCTCCGGCACCGCCATCCAGGCGCAAACGGCGGCGTTTGTCGCCTCCGACACGTCCACTAAAGGCGACTGGATCGGGCATTATGGAACACAAGGCTACACAATCGTTGGGGCTGAAGCAGTTCCGGCAGCGACGGCAGCAGGGACGCAGTATTCGGCGGTCATCTCACAGCCCGCGAATGCTTCCACCTACGTGTGGAGTGGCCCAAACGCAAACCCGCCAAACTTTGATATTAAATCGCTTTACCAGCCTTCAGGGTCCGCCCAGCCACACATCGCAGCTCTTTGGTATGACACGGCAAGCGCTTCCGGCAGCACGTTCACAATCGATGTTCCGATTACGGACACCGCCGCGCACCAAGTGGCGCTGTACTGCCTGGACTGGGACAACCAGGGCCGGGCGGAAACCATTCAAGTCCAGTCCGCTGCTTCGGGAGCTGTTCTAAACACGCAAACTGTGTCTTCTTTTAACGACGGCAAGTACCTGGTCTGGAACGTCACGGGGCATGTGCAGTTCGTCGTGACGCAAACGGCCGGTAGGAACGCCGGCGTCAGCGGCGTCTTCTTTGACGCGCCGTCCCCGGTGCCGACGGCCCTGGGCGAGATCGACGTCACCCGGTACGGCGCTGCCGGCGATGGAAACACGGACAATACCGCCGCTTTCCAGAACGCGCTGAATGCCGCCGGGCGCACCGGGGCCATTGTCAAGGTGCCGGCCGGACAGTATGCCTTCGGCAGCAGCACGAACCCAAATCCGGCGCTCAATATCCCGGACAACGTCGTTCTGGAAGGCGTCAATGCAGGCGAGCGTACCTATGGCGGCACAGGTTCCGGTGACGTGCTGCCAGATCACGGCACGGTGTTCCTGGTCAGCGAAGGCGCAAGCGGCACGACCCCGTTCATTACCCTGAACGGCAATTCTGCCCTGCGCGACGCGGCCATCTACTACCCAAACCAGCCGCTCAGCACCAGCGCCGGGTGGACTGCACCGACGCCTTACCCGGACACAATCTTCATGAAAGGCACGAGTTCTTCTGTAGATTATGTCTGCGGCATCAACCCGTACTCGTTCATCACCAAAAGTAACTCAGTACGCACGAACGTCCGGCATGTCAGCGGCCAGCCGCTTTTCCGCGGGCTGGTGGTGGATGACGATCCTGACGTCACCCACTACGAAGACATTCATTTCGGCCAGACCTGGGACAGCCATGCGGCAATGGCGGCCTGGATGCTTGCCAATTCCTGGGCGTTCGCCATATACCGGGGAGACGACATGAAGTTCACCGACTGCTCCGCGGCGGGCTACAGCCGCGGCTTTTACTGCGGCCAATCGCAGTACGGAGCAACCTCATCAGGTTTCCAAAGCTGCACGGCCGAGAACTGCCTCGACGGCGTCTGGATCGACGTCGCAACGAACGACGGCGAAATCAATTTTCATGGCTGCGCGTTTTCGTCGAACCCGAACACGAACGGAGCGGCGGTCATGATCACAAACCAGGATCATGGCAACGTCACTTTCGACGGCTGCCGCTTCTGGCAGGCGAAACATGCGCTGTTCATCAACCAATCTACGACGCCCTCCCCAGCCCAGCCGGCGGCGAGCGTCACGATCATTGGGTGCAGCTTCGACGCCTGGGGAACCCAGTCATCCGGCCTTGATCCTGCCAGCGCGGCCATTATCTGCGGTGATCCAAGCAATCCGTCCGCAGTCGGCGGCAAGATGTCAATCACCGATTGCACGTTCAATATAGACCAGTATACCTACACTTATACACCGGGCGCACTCGGGGTGCTTTTCGAGGGAAATACTACGGTGAACGGCACGCGCACCCAAGCACTGAGCGCCTTTCCGCCGGGACCGGGTGGATACTACAAAATTCAGCCGGCGTCCAACACAAGCCTTGCAATGGATGACGAAAACTTCGGCACTGCGAACAGGAACGGGGTTCAAGCCTATCAGGATAACGGCAGCGCAGCCCAGCGCTGGATGTTCATCCCCAACAGCGACGGCACTTTCAGCATCAGCCCAGCCTGTGCGCCCGGCAGCGGCCTCGACGATTACGGCGGCGGCAGCACAGCGGCGGACCTCTACCAGCTAATGCCGGGCGATCTTCATACCGAATGGAACCTGATCCCCGGCAGCGTTGATCCGACCGCACCTACTCTCACCGTCGCGGACGGCGTTTACAACATCAACCAGGCAGGAGTGAGCCAGTTGATGCTGGATGCTTCCAATGCCACTCCGCTTGATTTGTATGCACAGAACGGAACTTCCGCACAGAACTGGCTTCTGTCGTACCAAGTCGGCTACTTCCAAGTCAACAACAATTAGCCGCAGAAATAGTTAGCCGCAAACGGCAGGCCGACTTCAACAGAACAGGAACAACGCGATGCAACTCGAAACGACATTGACAAGAAAACGCTTTTTTGGGGCAGCCGCGGCGGTGACGGCGGCAGGCATTCTTGCGCTTGGAACATCCCCCGTTCTGGCACAGACTACTACGCTGGGCGAGATTGATGTCACCCAAGCGCCTTACAGCGCCAGCACGACCGGCAAAAGCGACGACACGGCAATCTTCCAAAAAGCGCTGAACGCGGCAGGCGTGAGCGGAGCCAAAGTTAGGGTTCCGGCCGGGCAGTACCTCTTCACTGGAACGCTTACCGTTCCCCCCCATGTCGCGCTGGAAGGGGTCAATGACGGCGAGCGCTCCTACGGCGGCTACATGAACGGAACGACGGCAGGTGATGTCACAGCGAACGCCGGCACTGTGTTCCTTGTGACCGGCGGAGCGGGAAACCTCGGCGGGACCCAGTTCCTGACGCTTAGTTCCGACTCGGCGCTGCGGAACGTCACCATTTACTACCCTAACCAGCCTCTCAGTACCGCAGCCGGATGGACCGCTCCCAAAGTGTACCCACCGGCCATCAACTTCGCCGGCCACAATGGAACTGTTGAGAACGTGTGCGGCATCAATCCTTATGCCTTTATCACGAACTCCGGCATCGGAAATACAATCCGGCGCGTTTTCGGCCAGCCGCTTTACTTCGGGATTAACTTAGACGGCGATGCCGATCCCACCGGGCAGAGCGGGGAGCGCATGGAAGACGTTCGGTTCCTGAACACCTGGGACAACCATCCCGCAATGGTGCAGTATATGCAGTCGCACTCGTCAGGCATCGTCATTTATCGCGCCGATGAGTTTGCCATGCGGAACTGCTCGTGTACGGGCTACTTGAACGGCTTTGTTTTCAGCAGTTCCGGGTTCGGAGCGGCTTACGGCACGCTCACAAGCTGCAGCGCCCTTCACTGTGCTTACGCCGTTGCCATCAATGCCTGCAAAGCCGGCGCCGGCGGGGGCTTAGTGTTTGACGGCGGCGGTTTCGGCAGCAGCTCAGGCCAAGCCGTCTCCATTGGAAACAAAAACACGGGAAACGTCACGTTCAACAGCTGCCGCTTCTACAGCAGCCCCGGAACACTCATCACAAATGCCTCCGCAGCCGGATCTGTTTCCCTGCTGGGATGCAGCTTTGAGAACTGGGGCGTCTCAGCGTCCGGCCTGAATCCTGCTGTTCCTTGCGTGTACTGCGGCGACTCCAGCGCCCCCAATGGGCCGAGCGGGAAGACCAGAATGCTGAACTGCAATTTTGACGTCGACCAGTATCAGTACACTTACACGCCAGGGGAAGCCGGGGTGCTTTTTGAGAACAACGCCACAGTGGACGGCATTCATGTGCAGGTTTCCGGCGTCGCGCCGCCGAGTGCGGCCGGTCCGAACTATATTCAGATCAACAACTTTTAAGTTGAGGACGCTTGAAATTGATGATCTTTAAAATTGATGACTCCAGGAGATGATTATGAGAAATAGATTTTGCCGGCTTCAGCGGTTGTGCGGAGGGGCATTGGCATTACTCTGGCCGGCATTTTTGGGTATGGGCATCCTGCCTGCTCAGGCGGCAACGCTTGGGGAGATCGATGTCACAAAAGCACCTTACAGCGCCAAAGGGGACGGTGTTACCGACAACACCGATGCCTTCCAAAGCGCTCTGAGCGCGGCTGCTTCCGTCGGCGCAATAGTGCGGGTTCCGGCAGGTCAATACGTCTTCAAAGGAAGTCTGAATATCCCGGCACAGGTCGTTCTGGAGGGAGTCAACGCTGGGGAGCGCACCTCTGGCGGCTACGAGGGGGGAACGACAACGGACCCGGTTGCAAACGCCGGCACCGTGCTGCTTGTGACGGGCGGCGCCGGCAGCGCGAACGGGACGCCGTTCATCACGCTGAATGCCAACTCAGGATTGCGGAACGTCAGCTTCTACTATCCAAATCAAGTGGACCCAAGCAGCCTCAGCAACTGGACTCCGGTCGTTTATCCGTTCACGGTTTCTCTGGCAGGCAAAAACGGCAGCATTGAGAACATCAGCGGGGTTAATCCCTATCAGTTCATCGAGGCGGCTTCCAGCACGGGCCAAAGCCAGCGGGAAAGCATCCGGCGGGTGAACGGGACTCCGCTTTTCATGGGCGTTCTTATCGACAACAACGGTGACGGCTCCGGAAACTGCGCCGACACACTGGATGATATCCATTTTGTGCCAAGTTTCGGAAACGGAACCGCAACAACTTGGATTGAAAATCATGCCACGTTCATTCAAGTCAACCATGCCGACGAGATCGTCCTCCGCAACTGTTTTTGCTTCGAGTATGGCATCGGCCTGCACTTCGGCGCTTCTTCCTCTGGTTCCGCCTCCGGGACAATCGTTGACTGCGGCGTTGACAGCTCAGTGGTTGGGGTTCAAATCGACAGCGTCCAAAGGAATGCAGGCGGCCTCGTGTTTGAGGGCGGGGGGTATTCCGCGTCCCAGAACGCCGTAAACATCGCAAGCTCGAACAGCGGCAATGTGACTTTCAACGGCAGCCATTTCTGGGGAGGCCGGGGGGGCCTGGTTACCAATGCGGCTTTGAAGGGATCAGTCGTCAGCTTTCTTGGCTGCTACTTCCTGGATTGGGATTACGCGGTTGATGCCACAGGGAACTTGGACGTCCCGAACTACGGGAATATACAAACTGAGCCTTTGAACCCAAACATCGCCTGCATCGTCTGCGGCGACCAGAACAATCCCGGCGTCGCAAGCGGAAAGACGCGGGTCGTCAATTGCCAGTTTAAGCACAACCAGATTCAATATACTTACACGCCCGGCGAAGCTGCGGTGCTGTTTGAGGGAAACAATGTGCCGCACGGCGTTCGAACGCAAGGCATCCACCCAACTGCGACCGGCCCGAATTATATCCAGGTGAACAACTTCTGAGCCGCCGCTGCTCCAATCATTCGGATAACATTCGGATAACATTGGGCGATCTTTCAGGCAGCACTGCGCGATTTTCCTGCTGCTCCAGTATACTAAAGCGCAACGACACATACACAAACTTACTTGCATACACAAACTTACTTGGCGGACATGGCGGCTTTGCTGCTGGCGCTTTCCGCCGAAGAAATCAACCAGGCCATCACGCTCTTTTGGGACAACTACACCCAGCAGCGCCGGGTGGTGTTCTGCGGCAACGGCGGCTCGGCGGCAACGGCAAGCCACCTGCCCGCCGACTTTCAGAAGAACATGTTCCTGCAAGGCGGGCGGCCCTGGGAATGCTTGTCCCTGGTGGACTCCGTCCCGCTTTTGACGGCCTGGAGCAACGACGCCGCGTATGCTCAGGTGTTCGCCGGGCAGGCACGGACGTGGCTGCGTCCTGGGGACCTGCTGGTGGCGATCAGCGGCAGCGGCAACTCGCCGAACATTTTAGCGGCGGTGGAGGCCGCGCACGAGTGCGGGGCGATCACGCTTGGCTGGAGCGGCTTTGGGGGCGGGAAGCTTGGTGGGTTGGCCCAGCACAACATCGTCGTTCACAAAAACAACATGCAGATGGTGGAAGACGCGCATGTTGTCATCGGCCACCTGATCTACACCGCGCTTTTGGACCGCCTGCTGGCTCAGCAGGCGTGGTCATGATCCAAAGTCCCTCGCGAGGGACTTCACCTGTCGCTGGCTAAGGCGTACCATACAAAAATTAGGAGCTTATGCAGGCCCGAATCGCTTAACATTCGCTTTCTCCATCATAATTTAGCGGTTTAACTGCACCCATTGAAATTCAGGCTTGACACCAGTTTCTTTATGTGGTACGATTAAATCGGATTGAGATATACAATATCATCTTTTAACTCCTCGGCACTACCCATTATGATCAGCACTTCTTTGAATACCGCGGGGCTTCTTGCCGCAAGCGTGCAGCCTTTTGTCGACAGCCATGTCATTGCAGGCGCAGTGCTGCTGACGGGGTCCAGCCGCAATGCTCCGGCTGCCGAGGCGCTGGGGTACGCAAACATCGCGGCCCAGGCGCCAATGCAGCTTGATACCATGTTCTGGATCGCTTCCAACAGCAAGGCAATCACAGCCGCCGCGCTGATGCTGCTGGTCGATGAAGGGCAGATCGCGCTGGAAGACCCCGCCGCGAAATATCTGCCGGAGTTTCAAGGGCAGATGGTCGTGGCCGAGGAAGACGACACGCAGAAGGTGCTGCATCCTCCGCAGCGTCCGGTCAACCTGCGTGATCTTCTTTCCCACACGAGCGGCATTCTGCCGTGGTTTTATGACGGACGCTTGAACGCCGGCACGCTGCGCGAGCGGACGCTGGCCTGCGGGCTCATGCCGCTGCGGTTCGGGCCGGGAACGAAATGGGAGTACGGCAACGGCGGATTTGAAGTGGCGGGCCGGATCATCGAGATTGCCAGCAAGCAGCCGTTAGAGGCGTTTATGCAGACGCGCCTGTTTGACCCTTTGGGGATGACCGACACGACGTTTTGGCCGAGCGAAGCGCAGATTGAGCGGCTGGCGATCCCTTACGCGCCAAGCCAGGACGGGCAGAGCTTGGCCGAAGCGTCGCTGCCGTTCACTTATCCCCTGTCGGGCATGTCCGGTTCCCCAAGCCCAGGCGGCGGCTTGTTTTCTACCGGCGGCGACTGCTTCAAGTTCGCACAAATGATCGCCGCCGGGGGAGTCGTTGAAGGCCAGCGTCTTCTTTCCGAAGCAGCCGTTCGCACAATCACGACGACCCAGACCGGAACGCTTCTCAGCGCTCCCGGCAATGAGAACGGCTACGGATTGGGCTGGCATACCACAAGCCGGGATCAAGGAAAGCCGTGGCCGGAGGGGGTAAGCGCGGCCCATCATGGCGGCGCTTATGGCACGAACATCCGAATCGATCCGCAAACAGACCAAATTGACGTGTTCATGGTCGCGCAGGCAGGCTGGAAGCCGCCATTTGACGGCGATCAAGTTCTGCGGGCGTTTTGGGAAGCGTCCGGCACGGCGCGGGAAGGAAACAGCACTTGATTTCTAAAGATTTCAGACTGACGACGGCGCTGCGGGCTGCGCTTTCCCTGGCAGTGATGACTTGTTTTGTGATGCCGTCAAGCATGGCCTTTGCTCAGGATCAAGCTGCTGTGAATCAAGCTGCCGGGGATCAAGTGCCGGTGCCGTGGAATGGGATTGATATTGGCGGGCCAAACCCAGCCGGGTCGTCCCAAACAGCCGGTGGGGCGTTTACGCTGCGTGGCGGGGGCGGAACTCTTGCCGGCAGCAAAGATCGGTTTCACTTCGTTTATCAGTCCGTCACAGGAGACTGCACGCTGTCCGCCCGCGTTTCCGCCGGGGCCGGCATGGACAGCGGCGAAAGCGCCGGCCTGATGGTCCGCCAGGCTTTGGAAGACGGTTCAGACTTCGTGGCTGCGATGCTTGCTCCCGGCGTCGGCGCGGCTTCCATTTACCGAACGCTGTACGCTCCTCAAACTGCAGCGGCTGCCGCGCCTGGAAATTCCCCTCTTTGGCTGAAGCTTGTGAAGCGAGGCGACCGGGTGCAAAGCTTCATGGCCGAAGACCGCAGCGGCGTACCGGGAAACTGGAAGCAGGTCAGCGGCGAACAGCCGGTTCCATCTGGAATGATTTATGTCGGGCTTTATCAGGCAAGCGGGCCGCAAGGCGGCACGGCAGCATTTGACCATGTTTCGCTTCTGACCGGGCCGCAGCAGTCCTTTGACGATGGCTTCTACACACTTGCGCCGGCCGGCGCACCGAACATGGTTCTGGTGCCTTCTGGTGCCGAGGTCAAGCTGGCCGCAGCGGCGGACGCTGCAAACCAGAAGTGGAGCCTGGTCAGCCGGGGCGGCTTTTATGCGCTCCGTTCACCGGCCAATCCCGCACTTGTGCTGACTGTTCCCGGTGCGAAGACAGACAACGGCTCTTTCGTTGCGATGACTGCGGATCAAGGGCAGCAAACGCAGCGCTGGATGATTCGGGAAAACAAAAACGGCACTTATAGCCTAGTGCCGCAGTTTAATTCCGGCATCTGCTTGGACGATTTCATGGGCAGCGGCACGCCGGCGGCGGTGATTGACATTTGGAGTTACGACAGCGCCGATCCGCATCTTCAGTGGATTCTCAGCTCCGCCCAGTGACTGCTTATCGGTAACTACTTATGAGACAAATTTGGCGACCTTTACAACTTTTATTGCTGGGCAGCCTGCTTTTGTGCGGCACGCGGTCTCCGTGCGCGGCCCAGGCGCAGTATTTGGAAGGACCTGATTCCCATGTCCAGCCAGGGGTGCCGCAAGGCCAGACGTTTCAGTTTGACCTTGTCAGCACGAAATACTACCCAGGCGCAGCTTCCCGCATCTTCGTGTATGTCCCGGCAGAGTACACGCCGGATAAGCCGGCTTGTTTATGCGTCGGCCTGGATGGACCCGGCTATCTCCCGCAGACAGTTTTTGATAACTTGATTGCGAAAAAGCAGATGCCGGTGACAATCGGCGTTTTTGTGACCTCGGCGACCCTCAATAAACCCGGAACGGATCACCCGGTGCGCTTTGACCGCTGTTACGAGTTTGACAGCACCAACGATAACTTCGATCATTTTCTTGTGGAAGAAGTTCTGCCGGCTGTCGAGCGGCATAAAGCGTCGGATGGCCGGGCAATCCATCTTTCCGCCGATCCCAACGACCACATGATCTACGGCGGCAGCAGCGGCGGCGTCTGCGCGTTCACGGCGGCCTGGCAGCGCCCGGACCTGTTTCGGCGCGTTTTCACGGCGATTGGCACCTATGTCGGCATGCGCGGGGCGGATATGTACCCGACTCTGATCCGCAAGACCGAGCCGAAGCCAATCCGTATTTTCCAGCAGGACGGTTCGCAGGATACCTGGAACCCGCTGTTCGACAACTGGTACACCCAGAACCGCTCGGTGGAAGAATCGCTGAGCTTTGCGGGCTATGACAACAATCATTCCTGGGGTAAGCTCGGGCATGAAGGCTCTCACGCACAGTCACTTTTTCCAGACGTGGTAAAATGGCTTTGGCATGATTACCCTGCTCCTATAGAGGCAGGAATATCCGGCAACAGCATGCTAAAAACGGTGCTGGTTCAGGGCCAGAGCTGGCAGCTTGTTCCCGGCGCTTATGAAGCGCCCGCGCACCTCGCGGTCAGCCCGGCGGGGGATGTTTACTTTAGCGAAAAAAACATCATTCGCAAAATCGGCCCAGATGGCACGCCGCATGTTTTCGCCCATAGCCCTTCTTCGGTTGCTGCGACGGCTTTTGGACCGAACGGGAAGCTTTACGCGGCGCTCGCAGATGGCCGGATTGTGTCGTTTGGCGCTGCCGGCCACCCTGTGGTTGTTGCCGCCGGCATTTATGCCCAGGGGCTGTTTGTCGCCAGCGACGGCAGCGTGTATGCGTCGCAGCCGGGCGCTCACTCCGAGATGCCGAGCCGTTTGTGGCGGATTGCGCCGAACGGCGTCAAGACAGTTTTAGACACGGGCCTGCATGGTGCGACCGGCTTGCTGATGTCTGCCGACCACAACCTGCTTTTTGCCGCTGAGGGCCAAACGCACTGGATTTACAGCTTTGCCGTTCCCGCTCCGAACGGGGCGCTGCAAGACAAGCAGCGCTTTTACTGGCTGCATACCGCCGAAAGCGCTGAGGATGACAGCGACGGCAGCGGGGCAACAGACCTAGCCGATGATGCACAAGGCAATCTGTATGCCGCAACCCGGATGGGCGTCCAGATCTGCGACCGCAACGGGCGCGTCGAAGGAATCCTCACACTGCCGGAAGGCGCGGTTTCCAGCCTGAGCTTTGGCGGCGCGAAATTCGATCATCTGTATATAATCTGCGGTGGCCGGATTTATCAGCGCCCGCTGCAAGTTCCCGGCGTTCCCGGATTTGCGCCGCCCCAGCCGCTGCCGGACTTCGGCGGAGGATAAGCTCTTATGTGGCAGCAATCCAGTGATCCGTTTCATCAGCTTGCGGCGTCGGCAGGCGCGGCTGTTTTGCCGATCATTGTCCTTTTTGCGCTGCTGATCAGCCGCAAAATCGCGGGGCATCTCGCGGCCGTCTGCACCCTAGCGGCTGCTTTTCTGGTGGCGACTCTCGCGTTTGGGATGCCGGTCAAGCTGGCCGCCTTGTCGGCGCTTTACGGCGCACTGAACGGCTTGTTTCCCATCGGCTGGATACTCATTGCAGCCGTATTTTTGTACAACCTCAGTGTCAAAAGCGGCAGCTTTGCAACGGTGACGCGGAGCATCGAGTCGATCACCGCCGACCGCCGTTTGCAGGCGCTTTTGATTGCGTTTTGCTTTGGGGCGTTTCTGGAAGGCTGTGCCGGCTTCGGTGCACCTGTCGCCATCACCACCGGCATGTTGGTCGGTGTGGGCTTCCAGCCTTTGTACGCGGCGAGCATCTGCCTGCTGGCGAACAGCGCCCCGGTGGCTTTTGGCAGCATCGGCATTCCCATTGTCACGGCCGGGCAGACATCAGGCGTTGACCCGGCGCTGATTGGCCGGATGGTAGTCCATCAGTTGCCTGTTTTGACGATGATCCTGCCTTTTTGGCTGATCATTTTGATTTCCGGGTGGAAGGGCGTCAAAGGCGTCTGGCCGGCAGTCCTGATTACTGCGCTTTCGTATACGCTGACAATGTTTCTGGCGGCAGAATATTTAGGGCCGTCGCTGCCGAACATCTTGTCGTCCCTCGTTTCGATCCTTTGCCTTGTTTTGTTTCTGCGGGTTTGGAAGCCGGTCAGTGTCTGGCGGTTCCCGCAGGAACCGGCTTATGTTCCTTCTGCGGACCAGACGCATACTGGATTTCGTGAACAAGTGCGGGCCTGGACGCCGTTTGTTCTGCTGATTTTGTTTGTCGGCAACTGGGGCGTGGCGGGCATCAAAGCTCGGCTGGACCAAGCCACCGTCAAGATCCCCGTGAGCGGCTTGGACGGGGTAATTCACACCGGAACCAAAGCGCTTGCCGTCGTTTATCCGTTCGGCTGGCTTTCCGCTGCCGGCACGGCGATCTTTCTGGCCGCAGTTCTGACGGCGCTGCTGCTGCGGATGCCGGTCCGGGAAGTGGGAGAAGTCGCCGCAGAAACTTTGCAGCGGCTGCGGAACCCGCTGATTACCATCTGCTGCATTGTCGGCTTCGCTTACCTTGCCAACTACGCGGGAATGAGCATCGCGCTTGGCAGCGCTCTCACGGTGTCAGGCCACTTTTTCCCATTTCTGTCGCCGCTCGTCGGCTGGATCGGCGTTTTTGTTTCCGGCAGCGACACGGCGGCGAATGCTTTGTTCAGCAACATGCAGCGGACAACGGCGAACCATCTGGGGCTGAACCCGATTTTGACGATTGCGGCCAACACGGACGGCGGGGTGACCGGCAAAATGATTTCCCCGCAAAGCATCGCCGTTGCGGCAGCTTCCAGCAAACTAATCGGCAAGGAAGGGCAGTTGTTCCGAATGACGCTTCCTCATAGCCTGGGCCTGCTCAGCATTGTTTGCTTGATTACTTATCTTCAAGCGTACTACCTACAAGGAATGGTGCCGCCGATGCCGGCGACGGCAGCGCTCGCCGCTGCGAAGACAGGCTTGACGCCGATTGGGCTGGGAGGAGGCGTGATCCTTCTGCTTTCGGGGGTTGCCCTGGGAGCGCTGGCGTATTTCAACGCCACGCCAGCCCGGACGCATACGGAGCCATTGGAGCCGCTGGCACGGGGCTGACTTCTTGTGCGAATAACTCGCCGCCGGCGGCCTGGACATGAACTTTGGATATGAAACTGACACGGAGCCAACTGACAAGCGACGAGAGCGCTGACGCTGATGTCAAGGCGCCCTCCCACGCTATGCCCTCTCAAACGACGCCGCTGCCTGCTCCCGGTTCCTGGCGTGCTTTTCTAATTGGCATGATCTGCGTCGCCATCGCCGCTTACTTCGTCACCGAAGCCGAAGTCGTTCTTTCCACTGTCCGCATCGGCTACCTTCAGCTTCCTCCCGTCGCCGTCGCCATGCTCCTGATGGTCCTGGCCCTGCGAAAGCTCCTTCCCTTCCTCAAGCTGACCGCCTCCGACGTTTTGCTCGTCTACTGCATGGTCCTTGTCGGCGTCATGGTCTCCTCGCACGGCGTGGTCGAGAAACTTGTGCCTGGCCTCATTTCGCTCCCTTACTTCAGCAACGCCAGCAACAACTGGCATGGCCTCTTAGACCCCCATATCCCGCCGCGCTTGGTGCCTTATAACCCCTCCGACGGCCACACGCAGGCTGTAGCGCAGGATTACTACAACGGCCTGCCGCGCGGCGGCTCCGTGCCCTGGGCGCTTTGGGCGATGCCGATCCTCAGCTGGGGCGTGCTGGTGTTCCTGGTCCTTTTTGCCTTTTTGTGCCTGACGGCCATCCTTCGCAAGCAGTGGATCGACAACGAGCGCCTCAGCTTTCCGCTGACGCAGCTTCCGATTGCCCTGGTTGAAGACGGGAAAAACTCCCTGCTGCATAACCGGATGATGTGGCTCGGCGCGTTGCTTCCTTTGGTTGTCTTCGGCGTGAAACAGATCCATCAGATCAGCCCGCAGGTGCCGGACATTCCGGTCGTGTTTTCCTTGAACGACTACCTGCCGGTTCCCTGGAACGCGGTCATTTACACGCCCCTCACGCTGTCCTTCGCGGCGGTCGGCTTGTTTTACCTGCTGCCGGTCGACATCTTGTTTTCAATCTGGTTCTTTTTTCTGCTGACACGGGTGCAGCAGTTTGTGGCGATTTCCCACAACATTCCAATGCCTTACATGCCGACCATGCCGACGCTGCTGTTCACAGGCTACCAGACCATGGGAGCTTACGTCGTGATCACCGGGTACCTGGCCTGGACGGCGCGGGCGCATTTCGCGCATGTCTGGGCAGTGGTTCGGGGCAAAGAAAAGCAGACCGACACCAACGAGATCCTGCCGTACCGCGCTGCCTTCTTTGGGCTGTTCGGCAGCCTTCTTGCTGCGTCAGTCTGGCTATGCCTCATGGGTATGTCCTGGTGGCTGGCGCTGGGGGAGCTGCTGGTGTATGTGTTCGTCATCGCGCTGGTGCTGGCCCGCTCCACTGCGGAAGCTGGGATGCTGATGACCGAAACGACGTTTCGGCCTGTGGACATGATCCGCATGGCTGTCCCGCTGCATGCACTCGGCCCGGTGAACCTGACGCTGCTGGCGTTCTGCGACAACTTGTGGACGCGGGACCTGCGCGGCGTGGTACTGACCGGAATGCTGGACAGCGCCAAGATCAGCGACTCGACAAAAGTCTCGCGGCGTTCTCTCGCCCTGTTCCTGTGTTCGGGCATCTTTTTGGCCTTCGTGACTGCGGTCGCGCTGAACATTTTTCTGCCTTATCATCAGGGCGCCGGCAGGATGGACCCGTACTTAGAGCAGTACAGCCCGAACATGTTTTGGACCGACTATTCGCAGTATCTCACCCCTTCGGCGGCCCAGAACACGGCTCAGCCGTGGCAGATGCCGGTCGGCTTCGGGGTGGGCGTGGTGGTGACGCTGGCGCTGATCGCAATGCGGGCGAGCTTCTTTTGGTGGCCGCTTCATCCGCTGGGGTATGCGCTGGCAGGGACCTGGACAACGATCATCTTCTGGTTTCCATGTCTGATCGCGTGGCTGTGCAAGACGCTGTCGCTGCGGTACGGCGGCTTGTCGTTTTTCACCAAGGCGCGTCCATTCTTTCTGGGAATGGTGCTGGGTGAGTTCTGCTACGCCGTCCTGTCCGTGCTGCTGCATATGCTGTTCAAGACGACGCCCCCAGCCTTTCCATGGACTTAGTTTTTCCGTGGACGGGGTGCCGATCCGCAAACCGCGCAGCAGATAAGATTGGATGGCAAACTGCTCGCTGGAGCGATTACCAGGGCATCCATAGCGATGACTTTAATGAATATGGGGATCACCCGTTCAGCCTTCAAGGACTTAATCGGCGGGCGCTATCAGGGCCAGGTGACTGTCGCGATGGCAGAACTATGGCGCGTTACGGCAATGATCACGCCGCAATGATCACGCCGCCGAACGGGGGTACAAGTATGACAAAAGCGCCGGCATACATAGTGGTTCGCTGAGGTCCCTGCCAATCCGCTGTATTCAAGCGGGCGGCCTTCAAAGTTGCCCGACGTTCCTTCATGAAGTTTCCCGATCAGGGAACCTAGTCGGGGCTTCAAGGGTATAATCAGCCAGACGGCGTCGCCAAGCATACAAAAGCATCACGTTCCAAAGCATCACGTTTATCCTGGCGCTGCCTGAAGCACAGATGCGGTGCATAGGCGCTTCGCCGCACTCTGCTCCTTGTGCCCCCGTTTTGCTCCTTGTTCACTTCCTTGCCTCTCGTTTCGCACTTCAATCTTACAGCATTTAGGCTTCACATAATACCATACGCATCAAAAAAAGCGACCCTGGTTTTTAGGATCGCTTTCAAGCCTTCATTATGCCAACTTCAAACAAGTAGGCGAGGAGGGATTCGAACCCCCGACCTCTTCCGTGTAAAGGAAGCACTCTAGCCACTGAGTTACTCGCCCAAGTTTGCTTATTATACCTAGCGGGCCTGCCGGTGTCAAGTTCCGGCACGACCCGATTAACACTGGCACCGGCGCTGATCGGAGCGGGCTGCGGACTGCTTTTCGGCGGTCCGAGTGCGTCCATAATAATGAGCGTACCGGCCGGAATGGCGCGGCCTTGTCCTGACTTGCTTCGGGGCGAGATCAGGCCGACGCAGGGAGAGACCCCAAAGTGCCAGGCCGTACAACGCGGCGGCCCAAAGCCAAGCACCAGAGCGCTTGGGAAGCGCGGCAAGGCGGGGGCCTGCCTTCGGCGAGGGCGGTGGTGGGAACAGCGAAGCTTCCTGCGTTTTTGCAGAAGCTCCCATCCACGGCGCGGCGTAATGCCGGGCCAGGCTATGCACCAGCGCCGTGTACATGCCTTCGCGCCGCTCAAAGTCAGCCCGGTTTGACGGCGAGCCGGAGTGCGTTTCCACCAGCACGCTGGGGATGTTTTGATGCGTGAACCAGCGGTGGGCGAGATGCGGGTTGCTGTCACTGCCCCATGCCGTCGGATGCACGGCGTACCCGCAGGCGGCTAAATCGCGGACGGACTGCTGCTGCATGGCGTGGAACGCCCAGCCCTGCGCCGACTCCATTTCGCGCGGGATTTCAATGCAGTCGGCGTTGTACTCGTCGTTGCCGTCCCAGTTGTGCGCGTCCACAACGAGCGCCGGATGGATCAGCTTCGCCGCATAGGCGACTTCCCGCGTTTCCGGCTGGGTGAACAAGCCCCAGTCGCGGTTGAGGTCCGCCCCGACACCGCTAACGCGCGTTCCTGCCCCCGCGCCGTCCGGGTTCACCATCGGGATAACATACAGGGTGACGTGGGCAAGCTCAGAGCGCAGGGCCGGGTCGCCGCCGGACGCAAGGCCGTGGATCAGGTGCAGCAGGGCCTCGGTGGACGCCGGCTCGTCGCCGTGCTGCCGGCACATGACCAGCAGCCGCACCGTTTGCTTGATGTCGGTGTTCGGGTCCGCCAGCCGGACCAGCCAAATCGTGCGCTTCCCCAGCGCCGATTTGCCGAGCGAGGAGATTCGGACAAGCGGTGAATGGGCAGCCTCACCCTGAAGGAAAGCGGTCATCTCCGCGTAGGACGTAACGTGTGCAGGCGCGTCGGCCTGCGCGGACGCGGCGGCAAAGGCCAGCAAGAGCCAGATTATCCAAAGCCAGATTATCCAAGCATATCGCATCAGAGCGGCTCATCCAGGCGGTCAACGAAGAGTCGCGGCAGGCGGGCGCTTGCCATCAAGCGCCGGGCGGGAACGGCGGCAACGTCTCCGGCAGCGACACCGGGAATGTCCGTGACATCCACAATGCAGGTCTGCATGGCGACCCGGCCGGCCACGGGAGCGCGGCGGCCCCGTACCGTGACCGTGATTGGCGCAGGCCGCAGCAAACTCTTCAAACCACGCCAGCCGCGCGACCCGCTTGCGGGAGCGGTCGTAAAGCCGTCGGCGTAGCCAATCGGCAGCACGGCAAGCCTCGACGCACGGCGGGTCCGACCTTCGCCTCCGTAGCCGATGGCGCTTCCGGCAGGCACATCGCGCACACTGACAATCCGCGCCTGCATTCGCCAGGTGTCTTGCAGCGCCAGCGTGCGCGGCACGGCGGCAGACGGGTACTGCCCGTACAAAATCGTGCCGGGCCGGACCGCGTCCAGGCGCATTTCCGGGAACCGCACCAGCGCCGCCGAGTTCGCGCAGTGCCGCAGGCCGGGATGGATTCCCGCGCGTTCCAGCTCGGCCAGTACGTTCTGAAACAGTGCAAATTGGCGTCGCGTCGCCGCGTCATCTTTTTCCAATGCCCGTGCAAAATGCGTGTAGATGCCGGCGAAGCGCAGGCTTGGACTGCCTGCGATCTGCGTTGCGGCGGCCAGCGCCTTGCCCGGCAGCACGCCCAGCCGTCCCATGCCGGTGTCCACTTTCAGATGCACGGATGCAGTCAATCCCAGCTTCTGCGCGGTCTCATTAATGGCCGCAATACCTTCCCTGTCGCAGACAGTAAGATCGCAGCCCGCTTGCAGCAGCACGTCAATTTGATCGGAAAGCGGCGGCAGGAACACCAGAATGCGCCCGGTGATTCCTACCTCGCGCAGTTCCATTGCTTCATCAGCCGTCGTGACCGCGAAGAAATCCGCTCCGGCGTCCTGAAATACCCGCGCCGTTTCCCCTGCCCCATGCCCGAATGCATTGGCTTTCACGACCGCGATGGTCTGCACTTGCGGCCCGGCAAGCGCCTGCACTGCGCTGAAGTTGTGCCGGAGCGCAGAGCGGCTGACCGAAATCCAAGCAGTAGGCAGCAGCGTCAAAGTTATTCGGAGCCTTTCGAGGGCGTCGGCATCGGTACGGACTGGCCGGGCGGCAGCGCTTCGCGTCCTTCGGCGGCATAGCGCAGGATCGCCTGCATGAACGCTTCCTGCGCGGCGGCCCGTTCCGCCACGGTCCGGCCTGAGCTTGTCAGCCGGTTGGTCTCAAACAGCACCGTCGGCACGCCGAGCT
>CAXTRL010000002.1:30203-46137 GCA_964246575.1 uncultured Armatimonadales bacterium | reverse complement strand
TCCTTATTGGACGACAAACATCATAAACAGTAAGGACGAGGTTTCGGACACGGCGTTTGCGGCGTACCGGGCGCTGGTTTACGGCGACAAAGACTTTGTGCGCTATTTTCAAGAAGCCACGCCCGTGGGCGAGCTGGCCCAGCTTAACATCGGCTCGCGCCCGCCCAAGCGCACGGCGTCGGACCGGATTGAAGACCTGCGGGCGATCCCGTGGGTATTTTCCTGGATGCAAAGCCGCCATACCCTGCCCGGCTGGTACGGTGTCGGCACGGCCCTGACGGCCTACGCCGACCAGTCGCCGGAGCATGAGGAGCGTCTGCGCCAGATGTACCAGCAGTGGCCGTTCTTCACGACCACAATCGACAACGCCCAAATGTCGCTGGCAAAAGCCGACATGGAAATCGCCGCCCGCTACGCTGCCCTGGTCACGGATAGCGCCGTCCGGCAGCGCATCTTCGGCGCAATCAGCCGTGAGTACGAAAATTCGGTCGCAATCATCGGGCGCATCACGGGCCTGGACGCCCTCTTGGACAACCAGCCTGTCTTGCAGAAGTCCATCCGCCTGCGGAACCCCTATGTGGATCCGTTAAGCTTCCTGCAAGTGGAGCTGTTAAAGCGCCTCCGCGCCCTGCCGACAGGCGATGACTCCGAAGAAATGAAGGTCGCCCGCCGCGACCTCCGCGCCGCCGTCCTCTTGTCCATCAACGGCGTTGCGGCGGGGATGAAGAATACAGGGTAGAACGCTGCGATGACGAACAAACCTCTTTCACTGGCTTATTACAATACTTCTGAAAATGCACAGCGGTATCATTCTCAAACCGGGTTTGATCCGGCACGTAAGCAGGAAATGCTTGACATCGCCCTGCGTCTGCTTCGAGAGTTAGCCCCGGCAGGCGCAAGCCTGCTGGAAATCGGCTGCGGTTCGGGCCTCTTCACGCAAAAGTTGTCAGCCAGTAGGCACTTTGGCACAATTCACGCCACCGACGGCGCAGACGCAATGCTGGAAATTGCACGTTCGCAGCTTGCTCAGGCTGTGACGCCGGTAACACTGACAATGCTTGACTTCACGCAGCATGATTGGAGCAGTCAGTTCCTGCCGCTTCGGTTTGACGCCGTCACCAGCTCAATGGCGCTGCATCATGCAGAGGACAAACAGCAGGTTTTTCGTGAGGTGTTTGAAGTGCTGGCTCCCGGCGGCGTATTCGTGTTTGCCGATCATATGGCAGGGTCGTCGCCGTCCGTGGATCGCCTAATTGACCGAGAGCGTGGACGGGTGAAGCTGGCAAGCGTCTCGGCGACTGATAACAACTTGCCGACGGATGAGGATTTGGAAAGATTCGCGGAAGCGGACCGGCAGAGTCAGGAAAAGCAAGGCAACCGCTGCGAATCTGTGTCCAGCTATTTGAACTATCTGCAAGGCGCAGGCTTCACAAACGCTGATTGCCTTTGGCGAAGCTACTGGTTGGCAGTTTTTGTGGCACAGAGGCCCGCTGAATAAAAGCGAAGACGTTTCAAGACCATGCGTTGAAACGCACGGCTACATGGCCTTCGGCCACGAAGTACCGCTTCGCGGCACTGGGATTTTAGTCTTTTCCTAACCCCGCGAAGCGGGTGTTTTGTGGCGTCCGCGCCGTATAGCCGTGCCATTCATGGCATGGTTCCTCTGGCTCCTTATGCATCCTCGGCGTCCACTAACCCTTCTTCGGTGCCGACTTTGTGGATGTAGACGGGGACGTAGCCCCAGGTGCGGTAGAAGCGCAGGGCAAGCTCGGCTTCGTCGGGGTCGGCGTCTACGATGTTGCCCCCGTAAACGGCCACATACTGGCCGTAATACTGGTCAATTTGGTAGTGGGGCATCTGATTGAACGCCGCAACTTCTTTCCAAAACGGCGCGTCGTCCAGGCTTTCCCGGCGGCGCATCATTTCCAGGTACGCCGAAAGCGCACGGGCGGGGAACAATTCTGGGGCGGTCGAGACGTTGTCATCGGCAGAAGACGACATAGTAAGTTCCTCTGCCCCTATTGTAACAAAAGCAGGCTGACATGTCAAGCACAAGGCAGGCAGTAAAAAGCGCCCGGCATCACCGATGCCGGGCGCTTTTCGTGCTGCGTTAGAGGCCGCCGGCGAAGGCGGAAGACTCGTCTTTGTAGGTGTGGAACGGGTTCTTTAATTCTAAGTGAAGCCGCTTGTTGATGTAGATCAAATCCCAGTCAATCACATAGTCGCGGGAATTGTTTGTCAGCAGCTTGTCAATCACGATGCCCCGGCCTTTGGCCCGCGTGTTGGTGGGCGGGGTCATGGTCGCCTCGAAGATGCGGCGGTCGGTAGTCGCACGCTGGATGGCCCCGGACTGCTCTAAGCCGTAGTACAAGCTGGTTTCGGGGTTGACGTTGTGGTACTCCAAATCCAGCGAGTGCAGGATGTCGTCACCCCACTGCACTGCGCCGTTCTCGGATTCGATAAAGTCTTCCATCATCTTGCGCTTGGCGACCCAGTCCAGCTTGTCGGCCAGCTCGTAGGGATCACGCTCCAAAGAGTCGAGGCACTTAGCCCACTCGGTCAGCACATAATCGGTCTGCTCGTCGCGGCCAGTGTAGCGCTCCTGAGCGGCTTTCAGGTACAAGCGCTGCAAGTCTACTGCGCCGATAGAGCTGCCGTCTTTGCGCTTGACAAGCCATTTCCAGGTCGGGTCACGCGAAACACTTTTCAGCGCTTCTAATGGATCGCGCAGCTCGACATCTTGGAGCAAAATGCCGTCTTCAATAAGATCTAAGACAATAGAAGTGGTGCCGATCTTGAGAAGCGTCGCATACTCGCTCATGTTGCATTCGCCGAACAAGATATGCAGGCGATGCAGATTGGAGTAATTGTAGTACGAATCCCATTTCGGGTTGATGATGGCCCGGTTGAAGCGCACACGCGAACTAATCGTTTTGACGATATGGTCCGCCCGTTGAGACAACTGAAAATCCACTGTCGGGTCCACTTCAACGCCGTAGAAGTTGCCGACCCACTGGTAATCCACCTCGTAGTCCGAGATGGTCATAATGTTGTTTTTCAGGCTCTTGTAATTCAGGCGATGCCCGCCGACACGACCGACGCCCGCGAAAATTTGGCGGGTCACGAGAAACGGCAGCAGGTATGAAAGGGCTTCCAGAAAGAAGCGGTCATCAATGGCAACCAGGAAGTTTTCGTGGCAGCCGAACGTATGCCCGCCAAAATGGTCTACCGAGTTGGAATGGAACGAAACTTTATCCTGCAAATCCAGCTCACGCAGAAGCCGCTGCAAGATGACCCGGCCCGCTTTGTCATACGCTACAGCGTCGGCAAAATCCGTGCATTCAGGCGTCGCGTATTCCATGTGCGAACCGACGGCGTCAATGTAAAGCCGCCCGCCGGAGCGCAGGAAGCCGCCGCAGCGGGCGGGTTCAAACGCATAATCGCGGGCGTGCAGGTCAATGAGGCCGAGCTTGTCTTTGTAGAAAGCATGGTCTTTGACTTGTTCCACGATCATTTCCGCCGTGCCGACAGAGTCGTCGTTGACGAGGCAGCCGAACTCGGTTTCAATCCCAAAAATGCGTTTGTCCATAGTTATATTCCTGAAAAGAGCCGGGAGTCCCCACCCCCAGCGGTTCCCGCCGATACGCAGTAATGCCCGGCATACCCCTCCCCCACTTCGTGAGAGAGGGGTAAAGATTAGCAAGAAAGGCTCTGCGTCTTTTCTTACCCTTCTCCCGCTTGCGGGGGCAGGGGTGGCAGATACGAAGTAATGCCGCAGGCATAGGAACGAGCCGGGGTGGGGGCGCTTCTTACTTGTACCGTGCGAGAACTTCAGCCATCTCCGTCTCGGACACCAAACGGAACCGGCTTTCGCGGTTCGTATTGCGCTCCAAAACGCCTGCTTCAATGGTCCAGCCTTTGCCCAGATGCTCCGTGATGAAGCCGGACACGTCTTGCTTGCCTTCGCCATCGGAGGAGTAATCGGCGTCGGCCCGGTCTTCGGCTTCCAGATGCTTCATGCCGACGCCCCACGCATAAAGCGCAGCCCGCAAGCCGGTTTCCAGCGTCGGTGTGCCGGTCTCGGTTTCCGACTTCAGATGCTCGCGCATCCGGTCTTCGGCGTAGGCCGTGCCGGCGACAACCGCCATGCCGGGCGATGTGGAAAATTCGCCGTCATAGGAGAGCGTCATCAGAATGTCACGCTCCGGCGTCTTGCCAAGCTCGGCAAAGATGCCTTTAATGACGATGGGCTGGGCGAATGGGTCGCCGTAGATACGCTTGATGGCCGGGCTTAACTGGAACGAGATGAGACGCTGGACGCTGACATCGTCCGGGGAGCGCGAGAAGCCTTCCTGATGGGCGGCGTCAATCGCGCCGCGCCGGATTTGCTCAACGTCGCTCTGGTTGCCGATGGCGCTGAACATCAGCTTGTCGTACACTTCGTAAATCTTGCGCTGGGTCTGCCGCGCCGACAGCAGCAGCAGGCCGCTGTCGTAGGTGAGCGCGACCACGGGACTACCGTCTTTGAGGCGGTCTTCAATGTATTCGTTTCGCTGCTGGATACTTTCGTTCCAGTCATAGGGACTATAGGAAGGCAATTAGGTACTCCAAACACTCGGTCAAAGGAGCCGAGAAGAAGGGCGGACAAGAACAGGAAGGGCAGACACGGGGGTCTGCCCCTACCGTCAGCGCGGCTTAGGACCGTCCGAGAGCAGCCTTGATCTCGGTTTCGGTGAAATCGCGGATGCCGTCGACGGTGATATACTTCGCGGCGGGCAGGAACTTCGTCGAGCCGCCCGTAGCCGTATCCAGATCGGCGGCAATGTCTAAAAGCGTCAGCGTCTCTTTGAGTGCTGTCTCCCGGTCCATTTCGCGGAAAGGGCCTTTGGTCTTTAAGATATACTCAAATGCGCCCTTGATGGGAGCCGAGCCGCTGCCCGCCGCGCCGTATTCAGCGGTCTCAAATTGGCCGCCCAGAACATCGTAAAAGTAGATGCGGCCCTGGTTGGTGTCCCGGTCAAACGTGGACAGCACCGGGATAAACGCGCCGATACCCTGTAAGGCCGCCGGAACATTGTTTGCGATGACGCGCTGAAGCTCCATCAGCTTGCCTTCCTGGGACATGGGCTGAAGCTGGGAGCGCTCGAAATACTTGAACGCATGGCGCAGGTAGCGCACGACTTCCACGCTTTTGGCGAACGAGCCGGAAATGGAAATCAGCGTGTAGTCATCCAGCGCCAGCACTTTCTCGGCCTGGTCGTACATGACTGTATAGCCAGCGGTGGCGCGTCGGTCGGCGACATTGATCAAGCCGTCTTTGTACTTAACCGCAATAACCGTCGTGCCGTGCGTGTCGACATCCCGCGCACCGGGAACATTCGGCACGGGCGTCGGCATCGGCAGCCGGTCATGCAGCGAGTTTTGAGAAAAATTATTGTCGGAAAACAGGGCGGAAAAGCCGCCGCTGTCATTGTCAAATCGAAACATAAGTGTCACACAATCCAAACAAACTCAAGCAAGAGAAGAGAAAGGGCGGGGGCAGAGCCTCCGCCCCGACGGCCGCAGGCTGCTTACTGGCCGCTGCGCTGGCGATAGCGCCGGGCCTGGTCCGGGTCAACCCGCTTCATGCGCTTCAAGAGGTCACTGCGGTCAGGGCGCTGGACATCAGGCTTGGAGGGGCCTGTCTCATCGCCCTCTTTGCGGAGGGGTTCGGCGGGGCCGGTAGGCCGTGTCGCGCGGTCGTCATCTGGCAGCATCGTTCCGGGCATGGTTCGTTCCTTTCGTGAAGTCGGGCCGCGTGATAAATTCACCCAGCGGCATCAGCATGATTCGATAAAGAAAGCTAGGAATCCTGCGGGCGGCCTTTTAGCCGTTTTCGCGGAAATGGCGCACCAAGTCGTCTAATGTGCGGGCGTCCCGAATGAGCGCCATCGCGTCGGTCACGGCGGCAGGAGTCAGGTAGTTGTCCAGATTGGCAACCCAGGACTCGGCTTCCGTTCGAAGGACGACTTTGTTCCAGCCGATGACACCAATGGAGTCACCAAACTTGTCTACAAGATACCCACGAATCGCCGCGCGTGTATTGGTCGGCGGCTCGGTTTTGGCCCTTTGAACGGCGCTGTCGCTGGTCAAGCGCTCCATGTCGCCGGCCTGTTCCAGGGCATAGTATAGCCCTTCATCGGGGTCTACGTTGCTGTACGCGAGGTCAAACGACGGCACGGTCTCATCGTTCCAATTAATGCCCTCCGACTCAACGTAGTCCGCGAGTAGATTGCGCTTGGCAACCCAGTCCAGCCGGGCCCCGAGCGATAGCGGATCGGTTTCCAGCGCGTCTAAAGTGCGCTCCCATTCGGTCAGCGTCCAGTCCGTGTCAAACCCGCGCCCAGCCAGCTTTTCTTTCGCTGCCGCCAGATATACCCGCTGAATGTCTATTCCCGAAATCGTGCCGGTTTCCGCTTCCACCTGCCACTTATAGGACTGATCCCGCGAGATTTGCTTGATGGCTTCTGTCGGCTGCTTGAGTTTAACCCAGGGCTGCCAGCCCAACTCGATCAGCGACGTCACCAAGTACGTCGTGCCGATTTTCAGCGCGGTCGCATACTCAGACATGTTGGCGTCGCCGCAGATTACATGCAGCCGCCGCCAAAGGCGCGGATCAGCGTGCGGCTCGTCGCGCGTATTGACCAGAGGCCGCCGGTGCAGCGTGTCTACGGAAGCGTCTTCGGTGAAAAAGTCCGCCCGCTGAGACAACTGATACAGGCCCGTGTCGCCGCGCGGCTCAATGCCGACTTTGCCCGCGCCGGCATACAGAATGCGGGTTGCGAAGAACGGCAAAAGGCCCGACAGCAGCTCCGCAAACGGCGTAGCACGAGGGATGAGGTAATTCTCATGGGTGCCGTAGGCCGAGCCGTGAAAGTCCGTGTTGTTCTTGAAAATATGGACCTGGCCGACGCCTGCGGTCTCCATCCGCGCTTGCGCCGCCGCCAGCACGATTTTCTCGCCGGCTTTGTCGTGGGTCACTAAGTCTAAAAGCGACGCGCACTCCGGCGTCGAGTATTCCGGGTGACCGTGGTCATTGTAGAGCCGTGCGCCGTTGACCAGCACCCGGTCGGCCCGCTCTTCTTCCACGGGCAGCATCTTCTGATTCGGCGCATCAAGCTTTGCGTCTTCCGGGTCCACCGTCAGCTTGTCCACATGGAAGCCGCGCATGTCGTTGCGCGGGTCTTCGCCTTTGTAGTACCACGGGCAGGCAAT
Source organism: uncultured Armatimonadales bacterium (assembly GCA_964246575.1). Lineage (GTDB taxonomy): Bacteria > Armatimonadota > Armatimonadia > Armatimonadales > Capsulimonadaceae > JANXMY01. The sequence continues at coordinate 38,883 of CAXTRL010000002.1, read as the reverse complement.
CTTGCCCTGGTAGGCTTTCACGACAGCGCGGGACTCCGCCAGCAGGTCGCTTGCGCCTTTGCCTTCCACCGCAATTCCGTATTCTGTTTCCGTGCCGAATAATGGCAAAAGTTGTTCTCCTGATGAAGGCTGAACCAAGTGCCGGGGTTGTAGAAAACCCCGGCAAAGAAGCGTCCAGCGGACGAAGAATATGCCGAGTGTGGCTCATTTTCGTCTTTGTCCGAAGGACATCTCCTGCCGGGGTTTTCTACAACCCCGGCGTTTTCCTAAATCACGTTCCGGCGCGTGGTCTGCGTCGCTTTTTTGGGCGAAATCGGGTTCAGGCGCACAACGTTGTCCGGCTCGTAGTCCAAGAGCTTCAGCCAGTCCTCGATGTTGTCGGTTTTCGGGAAAATCTCGTTTTCCTTGAACTCGGTGCGGACCGCCCGATCCAAGTCGTCCAGAGACACGCCTTCTTTGGTGGACTTGACGTCAATCGAGCGCTTGATGGCGAAGTCTTTCGCCCGCTCGACCACCGAAGTCAACAGCGCTCCCGAAACCAAGTCTTTCCAGTAAAGCGTGTCCACCGAGCCGTTTTTGAGATAAACTTCCAAAAACTCGGTTTCATGCGTCTTGGACCAGATCAGCTCGGTCGTCTTTTCCACCAAGAGCTGACGCGCTTTTTCTTCGCCGCCCTGCTCTTCCACCAAACGGTAATCCAGTGGCAGGCCGGGGTTTAAGTAAATGCCCAGAATGTCGGACGTGCTTTTCTTGTCCGGGCGGACGACTTTGACTTTGCGGTCAATGCGCTCCGGGCGCAGGATCGCCGGGTCAATGTAGTCCGGGCGGTTCGACGTCAGCATGACGACGACGTTTTCCAAAGACACTAGGCCGTCCATCTCGGCGCAGAACTGCGGGACGACCGTGTTCGAGATGTTCGTAAAGCGCCCTGACGAGCGGGTCCGCAGAATGCTTTCCGCTTCATCGATGAAGATAAAGACCAAGTAGCCCTCTTTGGCCTTTTCGCGGGCGGTTGAGAAGATCTCGCGCACCTGCCGCTCGGATTCGCCCAGCCACATGTTCAGGATCTTGGGGCCATTGATATACATAAAGTATTCTTTGACGTCCCGCTTGGTCCGGGCCTTGTATTCCTGCGTGATGTTATAGGCCGTCGCTTTGCCGATGAGTGTCTTGCCGCAGCCGGGAGGGCCATACAAGAGAATGCCCTTGAGCGGCTTCTTGCCGAAGCGCTCGTACAGCTCCGGGTACAGCAGGGGCAGCTCAATGGCGTCCTTGATGACGCCGATGGCTTCCTGCTGGCCGCCCACCGCGCTCCACGGGATTTCGGTGACTTTATCCAGGAAGAAGTCCTGATTCTCTTTGGCCGCGAACGCTTCCAGTGCGACCCGGAAGTTCGGCTCCATGCGGACTTCTGAGCCGGTCTTGATGGTTTCGTTCTCCAGCCCTGCGCCGCGCACGACAATGCGCGTGTTCATGCCCTGCTGGTCGCCGCCGATCCGCAGGCGCCCGTCTTCTAGAGCTTCGCTGACTTTGACCACCTGGCCGTTTTGGGCTGGGCCGAGATCGCCGACGACCGCATACGCTTCGTTGACTTTGACGCGGGTGCCGGGTTGAAGGGTTTCCACGTCAACATTAGGGTCAACATTGGTGTAGAAATCGTTGTCACCCATGGCGATATTCGCCGTGCCGTCTTCGTTTTTGGACAAAAAGACAGCCACGCGGTTAGCCGGGGCAGTCAGCTTGTTGTACGCTTCGTCGTATTTTTGGATCAGCTCCTGCGCTTCGGCGGACTGCTGCTCGTCCACTTCAAGCTGATGCCGGAGCAGCAGCAAATACTGGTAGTTCGGGTCAATCGGGTCAGTGCTTTTTAAGATTTCATCCAGCACGAAGATAGCCCGGACCGCCGTTTCCTGGTTGCGCGGAATGCTTGTCCCGCCTTCGCCGCTATTGTTATTGTCTCGGCGGCCGCCGCTGCGCCGCTCGTTACGCTCTTTTTCGTTACGGTCTTTGTCGCTCGCCATGCGTTCTTTCCTCTCGCTTTTCTTTTCGCTCTTGTCTCGCTTCGCCATTCAGTTTTGCTTATGCCCCATTAAAATTGCCGCCCTTGATGCTATCATACCCAGATTGCAAATGTTCAGATTGCAGGGGCCACTCTCCGGTCAGCAGCTCTACCATGCGAACGGTGTTGCCCTTCTCGAAAGCATCGACCCACTGGGCGACCGTTTCCCGCGCCCTAGGGTCGGAAGCAGCCAGATCGCGGACTTCGGCAGGGTCGCCGCCGGACGGATGCCGGGCCAGCGTCTGCCTCGCCCTGCCGAGGGCGTTCTTAACCGCCGGCACGGTTGTTTCCAAAATCCGCGCGGTTTCTTCCGCACTCCAGCCCAGCACGTCGCGCAGGACCAGCGCGGCCCGCTGGCGCGGCGGAAGGCTCTGCACCAGGGCAGCAAAGCCGAGCCGGACATCTTCGCGCCCCAGCTCCGCATCTTCAGTGTCCGCCGCCGGATCATGCAAATTGATTTCACCGACTTCGTCCAGCGACTCCCAGCCGGGCGGGCGGCGCTGGACATGGTTCAGGCACAAATTGTGCGCGATTCTATACAGCCAGGCCCGCAGGCTGGCTCGTCCCTCAAAAGTATCCAGCCCCTTAAACGCGCGTAAAAACACTTCCTGGACCATGTCTTCCGCTTCGGTGAGTGTTCCAGTCAGGCGGTAGCAGTAGGCAATTAGCTCACGGCGGTACGGCTCCGTCAGGCGGCCAAACACCCGGCGATCACCGCGCCGGGCGCGGGTTAAAGCTGCTGCCGCCGCACGGACAAGCGTGTCATTTGTCGCGGTCACGAAAAGTCTCCTGCCTAATAAGTGGGATACTTTCAAAACGCTTCCAAAGGCCGGTTAAGTTCCCTCTGAAGCTTAGACACACGCACGGACGAAAAAGTACCGGCGCAGCGAAAAAGAAAAAGACGCTGTTCCAAACAGCGTCTTTTGCAGCAGCCCGATTTTACTTCGTTAGATGTTTTATTCACTTCGGCATCTGCTTGATTAAGAAAACCGACGAGCCGCCTTCGCGGATGCAGCCCCGGCAGACAGCCATCGCATCAGTCAGCATTTCCATCAGCGGCAGGCCGCGCCCATGCATGTCATGCTGCGCGGCATCCGGCATGACATAAGGCGGAGGCGGAGGCACGAAGCCGACCCCATAATCCTGAACGTGTATGATAAGGCGCTTCCGATGATGCCACAGCCCAAGATAAACCTGCTGGTCTGCTTCCGCCTTGCTGTTCACCCCGCCATGCTTGACCGCGTTCGCCAGCGCTTCGCCAAGTGCCAGATCCAGCGCAAAGCAATCATCGTCCGCGAGACCGGCTTCCGTGCAAACTCGCATGGCTTTACGCCGTGCCTGCGGTACGGCATTAAGATCGGCAGGCAGCCACCATTCCAGCAGCGGCGGCGATTCCAAATTGCCCATCGCTTGTCCCTTCCTCCGCATTGGATTTTCGCGGTTTCCTGACCCTGCTTTCCTAGCTTACCCGCGTCTGCGGCAGGGCAAACAAAGGAGTATTAACAGGGTATGACGAAATAAGTTCCCGTAACGGCGAAAAACAAACCAACCATGATGACGACACCGGAAATATCAGTCAAACATAAGCCGGCAAAACGCCCGGATGCCGGAGCAGCCTGCCTGCTGCTGTCGGGGGTTTTCGCGGCAAGCATAGGGCTTCCCCTGCCCTCCTCTGCTACAGGCCAAATCGCGCACCTGCCGTCGGTTTGCTTGTTCTACAATTTGACCGGCTTGCCCTGCCCCGGCTGCGGCCTGACACGGGCTTTTGTCTGCCTGGGCCACGGACACCTGCGCGAAGCCCAGCACTGGCACCCGCTCGCTCTTGTTATTTATGGCGTTCTTTTGCTGCTTTGGCTCCGCAGCGGCATCTACTGGCTGCGCGGCGTCACGCTTCTGCCGCTGCCGCCGCGCACCGAAAGCCGCCTGGGCCTTTGGGCCGGCCTCCTCGTTTTAGTGACCGGCATCGCTCGCATCGGCTGGCTGTCGGCCCATCACCTGCGCTTTTAGCGGGATGAGACGGCAGATCACCATTTTTTTGTCAGATCACCATTTTTTGTACGGCAGGAACTTGCCGTTCAGGGTCAGCTTCACCCGGTCGCCTTTGGGGTCGGCTTCTTTTTCAACGTGCATGGTGAAGTCAATGGCGCTCATGATGCCGTCGCCGAACTTTTCCTGAATGACCGATTTCAAGGGCAGGCCATAAACCTGCATAATCTCGTAGAAGCGGTACACGAACGGGTCTGTCGGCACAACTGGCCCCAGCCCTTTGACATTGTATTCCGTCAGCTCGCCTGCGGCTTCCGGTCCGAGGCCAAGCGCTTCGGTCAGCTTCTGCGCTTCGTCCGGGGTGGCGGTCGCTTGGCGGTAAATAATCGCGGCGATGCAGACTTCGTCCAGGCCGACAATCGGCTCCAGATCGGTGAAGCTCAAGGCTTTGGCCTTTTTGGCGGCCAGCAAAGTTTGGGTAATCGCAGGAAGGACAGTCATGTTTGGGTTCTCTTAACTTGGATTTGGGTTATAATCATTACCATGAGAATCAAGCCAGCATCGGCACTAATTTTGGCCTTCTTTGGCCTCGCGGCAGCATCCGGCTGCTCGCAGCAGACGCTTGACAGCGCCCAGCAGGACGCCCAGCACAACGCCGCTGTCGTCAACGATCAGGCGCGTCAGGCGGAGCGTCAAGCTCGTCCGCAGGTAGACAAGCTGAAGCTGCAAGGCCGGGTGACGGCGGCGCTGACCGCCGCCAACCTGTCGCCCGCCGTCCATGTCCGCGCCGACGCCGAAGGCGTCTACCTGCGCGGCACGGTGAACACCGTCGCCGACAAAACCCGCGCCGGGCAGATCGCCCGTGACACGCTTGGCCCGGACAAGACGGTCCACAACCAGCTTGAAGTCAGCGGCAGTTAAAGCCAGCGGCGAACAGTCGTTATTTCGCGGTTCTTTGCGAATTTTCCTTCTGCATCTACTTCTCGAGAAACATACTAAATCCGCTGGTTCTATAGTATAATGACCTGGCTTGCATAAACATTGCTGTTTGTTAGGGCGTAACGGCGACGTTAAGCGGTCAAACGCTTTTTGATGAAAACAGTACGGTTTCAGAAGGGACATAATTATGTTACGTCATGTGAAAAGCGGCACTTTTGCCACAGCCACCTGCTTATGCTGTTTGCTTACGCCTTACGCGGCACAAGCACAGGCACCGATCACAGAACTGATACTGCACAGCCAGCCAGGGGATTTTATTGGCCAAGGACAGGACTATGTTTATACATCGGCAGATGGCACATTTCAAGCGAATGCAGAGCCATTTCTAGCGCCAGGTCAAGGAATTGGTACAGGCCCCGCGACGTATGCGTCCTTCTTTTTTAGCGGCAACTCCCCTGGTATATTCTCATCACTTGATTTTGCGACGAATGCTCTTCCTGGTACTCCACTTGGGCCTGGCGTCTACACTGATGCTCAAAGGGCCGCGTTCGCGGAACTTGGTCATCCCGGCTTGGATGTGTCCCTGAATGGACGGGGCAGCAACACGTTGACTGGCAGTTTCACGATTTCGGATGCACAGTTCGGGCCTTCTGATGTTTCAGGCGAATACAGTGTCACAAGCTTTGCAGCCACTTTTGAGCAGCACAGCGAAGGGGCAACGCCTGCGCTTTTCGGCACATTGTATTACAACTACGCGCCACCAGCCGCAGTGCCGGAAGCAAGCACCTTTATTGGCTTCAGCGCAGGCGCAGTTGTTCTGGTGCTGGCTGGCTTCCGGTCACGCAGGCGCAGCCCTGCGCCCGCTTAACTTCCGTTTTCGGGTACAATTGAATAATGTTCATGGCGGTCTTTGGAAATCATCTGAAGACCGCTTTTTTCTCGGCGGAGGAAACAAAATGGGACAAGTCATAGAAGCATTAAAGCATCAAGTGGATAACGCAGCTGAGTCGGAACAGCGAGAGCCTGTGGTTTCCGGCAATGAGTCGTCAATCCAAAAACTGTCATCGGAAGAATGGCTAAAGGAATGGGATGAGTTGGCGGAAGAAATTGGCAAGGTGTGGCCGGCTGACCTCTCAGCAGTTGACGCTGTCAACGAGCAGCGCCGCTGATGCTTACGATTGATGCCAACGTCTTCATCTCCAGCGCATCGGTCAGTGAAGCCCAGCACCAGGTTAGCCGGGCGTTCCTCAGACGTGTGTCAGCGCTTTCTGTTCCTTCCTATTGCCTAACTATTCTGCTGCCAGAGGTTGCCGCTGGGATCGTAAGACCTACCGGCAGAGTTGGCTTCGCAAGCCGAACGGTGAGCAGCATCTCACGCCTGCCTAATCTCGTTTTAGTAGAACTAACCGAAGACCACGCCATGCAAACGAGCGACATTGCCATCACCTGCCGTCTGCGCGGGGCGGATGCCGTATATGTTGCCGTGGCGCAGGAATATAGCACGATGCTGGTGACTTGGGATCAAGAGCTGCTGACACGGGGCGCGGCGGCAGTGATAGTAATGACGCCTGCGAGATGGCTGGCGGCGAACCCAGTTTAAGCGATTTTTAGGAACAAGAACATATGGACTTCAAAGTTATTTCCAATTACAAGCCGTCCGGCGATCAGCCGGCGGCGATTGACAAGCTGGCGGCAGGCATTCGCAGCAGCGACAAGTACCAGACGCTTTTGGGAGCCACAGGCACAGGAAAAACCTTTACCGCCGCGAACTTGATTGAGCGGGTGCAGAAGCCGACGCTGGTGATCGCGCACAACAAGACGCTGGCGGCGCAGCTTTGCTCGGAGTTCCGGGACTTCTTTGGGCAGAATGCCGTCGAGTATTTTGTGTCGTACTACGATTACTACCAGCCGGAAGCGTATATCCCGCAGACGGACACGTTTATTGAAAAAGACTCGGCGATCAATGACGAGATTGATAGACTGAGGCACTCAGCGACGCAGGCAATTTTAGAGCGGCGCGACGTGGTCATTGTGGCGTCGGTCTCGTGCATCTACGGCTTAGGATCGCCGGCGGAATACGCGCAGATCATTCTGAAATTCGAGCGCGGCAAGGAATATGACCGCGACGACATGCTGCGGCGCTTGGTCGCCATGCAGTTCAGCCGTAATGATTTGATCCTGACCCGCTCGACGTTTCGGGTGCGCGGCGATATTTTAGAGCTTCAGCCCGCCGACGAAGAAATTGTCGTGCGCGTTGAGTTCTTCGGCGATGAAGTGGAAAAAATCACGACTGTGGACCCGCTGACCGGCGAAGTGCAGTCGTCCAAAGACGAGATTACAATTTTCCCGGCGTCCCACTTTGTGTCCAGCCCGCAGAAGCAGGAGCAGGCGGTGATCGGCATAGAAGAAGAGATGATCCAGCGGGTCGCTCTGTTCAAGCAGCAGGGCAAGCTGCTGGAAGCCCAGCGGATCGAGCAGCGGACCCGCTTTGATTTGGAGATGATCCGGGAAGTCGGCTACTGCAACGGCATTGAAAATTACTCGCGCTGGTTTGACGGACGCGCCCCCGGCTCCGCGCCGTCCACGCTTTTGGATTACTTCCCGGACGACTATTTGATGGTCATTGACGAGTCGCACCAAACCTTGCCCCAATTACGGGCAATGTACAACGGCGACAAGGCCCGCAAAGACACGCTGATTGACTACGGCTTTCGCCTGCCGTCGGCAGGCGACAACCGGCCGTTGAAGTTTGAGGAGTTCCAGGAGCGCGTCGGCCAGTGCGTCTTTGTGTCGGCCACGCCCGCCGCGTATGAGCGTGAGCATTCCGAGCAGATTGTCCAGCAGATTATCCGCCCGACTGGCCTGATTGACCCGGAAATTATTATCAAGCCGATCAAAGGCCAGGTAGACGACCTGCTGCACGAAATCCAGATGCGGACCGCCAAAGGCGAGCGCGTTCTGGTCACGACCCTGACCAAGAAGATGGCCGAGGATCTGACCGAGTTCCTCTTAGATCTGAACGTCAAAGTCAACTATCTGCACTCGGACGTGCATACGCTGGAGCGCACCGAGATTTTACGCGACCTGCGCCTCGGCATCTACGACGTGATTATCGGCATCAACCTTCTACGCGAAGGATTGGACCTGCCCGAAGTCTCTCTCGTCGCCATTTTGGATGCCGACAAAGAAGGCTTTCTGCGCTCGGAAACGTCCCTGATCCAGACCATCGGACGCGCCGCGCGTAACTTGGGCGGCCAGGTGATCATGTACGCCGACCGGATCACCGGCTCGATGGAGCGGGCGATGGGCGAAACCACCCGCCGCCGGGCCATTCAGGAAGCCTATAATACAGAGCATGGCATCACGCCATACACGGTCAACAAAGCTGTCCGCGAAGTCATTGAATCCAAGAAAATCGCCGAGCAGAAGTCGTACTACAACGTCTCGCGCACCCGCAACCCGGAAACGCTGCCCTTAGACCAGATCATGTCCGCGCTGGCCGACATTGAAAAAGAAATGAAGCAAGCCGCCCGTTCGCTGGAGTTAGAGCGTGCCGCCGAGCTGCGCGACGAACTAAGCCGCATCAAAAAGCTGCTCCCGGCAGGCGCGAAGAAGTAGCGACTTTCCGCAGGGAATTGTACCTGGCATTGGAAATGCCGGGTATCATATTGTTTATGAGTAGCCTGCTGAACAATT
>CAXTRL010000002.1:0-30193 GCA_964246575.1 uncultured Armatimonadales bacterium | reverse complement strand
TGAGTTGTCTCGGTTAAAGAAACTGCTCCCGGCAGGCGCGAAGAAGTAATAAAAGAAGAAGTGGCGGCATGAGCCGAAAACCTGTTCACAGCCGCTACCAGCCTGCGACCGGCCCAGAAGGCGAAAGCGAACCCGGCTCACGCGGGCGTGTCCTGCGGAACAAGCCGGGCATTCAGCGCAAGCGGGAGATGGATCGTGCGGAGTTCGAGGCACTCATCCGCGCTCAGTCGGATTTTCTGGGGCGCGTGACCACGGAAACACGGTTCACAGCGGATACGCTGCGCTCCATGCACCGCGCCTGGCTGGGCGAGCTGTACGAGTGGGCGGGGGAGTATCGAACGGTAGAAATGGAGAAAGGCGGCTTTCGCTGGCCTCCGGCTCACTTGGTCTCGCAGAACATGGCGGCGCTGGAACAGGGATTACTCCGGCAGCACACGCCCTGCCGTCAAGGTTCGCTGGATGCCGTAGCCCGGCGCATGGCGGAAGTTCACGCCGAACTGCTGCTGATCCACCCGTTCCGTGACGGCAACGGACGCCTGGCCCGCTGGCTGGCGGATTTGATGGCCTTGCAGGCAGGCTGGCCTCTGCCGCAGTATGTTTTTGCCGGGCCGGGAAGCCGCCGGGAACGGGCGCACTACATAGAAGCCGTCACGCAGGGCTACTTAACGCGGTACGATTTGCTCACGGACTTTTTCCGAGCAGCGGTTGAACGCCGCTTGGCAGCGCAAGGGGATTGAACCGGCGCAAGCCCTTGAGCGCCCTCAAAGACGCTGGACTGGTAAGCATTTTCTTCCAGCATTCGGCGGCGAGTTTCCGGGTCGCGCAGGTAGGGATTAGTTTCTATAAGCGAAGCCATCTTGTGTTTTCTCCATACAGGCCATACAATAGAGAAGCATTGCTTCTCTCGCTTGCCTGCCCGATATTGTACCGCAAAGCGCACCATTCTGCCGCTACGGCGAGAAGAAGTAAGGCTGAAGATGAAACCATTGTCTACCGACGAAAAATGCCGACTGCTCGGCTGATTATCAACGAAGTTGTGCCGGAGTCTGTTCCTGATGAAGACCTAGCCGGTATTATACTCAAAGAAAAGAGGCTACAATGTCACTCAGTCAGCCAATCAAAACCTATCGCGGCACTTGGGATGAACTGATGAGCCGCCGCAGCGAAATTGCTCCTGATGCTATGCTGGAAGTCAGGATTTACCAGCCGGAACCGGCACCGCAGGTAGACACAGAAAACCAAGTGCTGATCAACCTGCTTCGTTCCTGGCGGGAAGAAGATGCCACCGATGACACGCAGGAATTAGAACGTCGGGATGGTGACACGAGCGATCTGATGACGAACTTGCAGGCAAACCGGCTGTCATTGCGAGAAGTGGGGGATTAATGGCTTTAACGGCTGTCATTCTTGACTCCTCGCCGCTTGGCTTGGTAACGCAAAAAACAGGCAAATCCCCAGAAGGGGACGCTTGCCGCAATTGGCTTGAACTTCTGCTCATTCAGGGTGTGAAGGTTTATGTGCCGGAAGTCTGCGATTACGAAGTTCGGCGGGAGCTAATCCTGGCAAAAAAGCCTGGCGGCATTGTTCGCTTAAACCGCTTGAAGCAGATGGCCCGCTATTTACCGATCACGACGGATGTCATGCTGCAAGCTGCCGCGATGTGGGCAGAGGCCAGAAACGCGGGCATCGTGACTGCCGACATTCATGCCCTCGATGGGGATGTGATCGCTGCGGCGCAGGCGTTGTCTCTTGGCCTCTCTGCATCAGAATATGTCGTGGCGACCAGCAACGTCAAGCATATTTCCCGCTTTGCTTCTGCCGACCTGTGGACGAACATCAACCCATGACCAGCCTGCTTAACAATTTAGCCCTGCTTCGGCCCGGCATTCGGGCCAAGCGGGTGTCGTCGTATGACCGCTCCGGCGGCAACGATGACTTTGTGCCGATTGGCGCAGGCGAAACGAAGACGCTTGCCGATATTGATGGAGCAGGCATTATCAAGCATATTTGGATCACGATTGCTTGCGCGGACCCGATGATACGCCGTAATGCCGTTCTGCGGATGTTTTGGGACGGCGAAAGCGCCCCGTCGGTGGAAGCGCCCCTCGGCGACTTCTTCGGGCAGGGCTGGGGCGAGCGTTATAACTATGCGTCCCTGCCGCTGGCCGCCGCGCCTGCCGGGGGCAATGCGCTGAACTGCTATTTTCCGATGCCGTTTGGCAGCGGCGCACGGATAGAAGTTGAGAACCAGTCGGACAGTGATATGACCAGCTTCTATTATTATGTAGATTTTGAGCAGCACCCGAGTGTTGGGCCAGAGCAAGGCCGCTTCCATGCTTGGTGGAACCGGCAGATACCGGGGCCGGAAGCAGGTCAAGGCGACCGGGAAAACGAGTGGGAGACACTTGGAGTTCAGCCAAAAAATCCGTCAGACGCGCAGAACCATGTCCTGGTCCATGCCGAGGGCGCGGGGCACTATGTGGGGGTCAACTACTTCGTCGACTCCCCTACCCCATTGTGGTACGGTGAGGGCGACGACATGTTTTTAGTGGACGGCGAACCCTGGCCGGGATCGCTGCATGGGACAGGAACGGAAGATTATTTCAACTCGTCATGGTGTCCGAAGGAGCTATACGCGCATCCGTACTTCGGCTACGCACGGGTCAACGGCGAAACAGGTTTTTTGGGCCGGACTCACTGCTACCGGTTTCATTTGGAAGACCCGATTTACTTTGAGAAGTCGCTGCGGGCGTCGATTGAACACGGCCACGCCAATTCGCTGACGCTGGATTTGGCGACGGTGGCCTACTGGTATCAAACCGAGCCGCACCGTCCGTTTCCGGCGCTTTTGGCGAAAGAAGCGCGTCAGCCGATGCCGCCGATTGGCGCAGTGGAAATCCATAAATGGCGCGATAGCTGGCGGCGCGAACTAGGCGGCGGGCCGCTGTGGGGCGGGGAGCCGCTGCCCAAAGAAACGCGCCTTTCCTGAAAAAAGAAACGCGCCTCCCCTGATGGATGAGCATCAAGGAAGGCGCGGCGAGTGGAACTAGCTGCCCCACATGGCGTGGCGAACCTGGCTGGCACCGGCTTTGACATCTTCTTTACGAATGGTAAGCATGAAAAGTATTTCCTTTCAATAGGATGTTCCAAGTTGCACAAGCCTCAAAAGAGGCGCGGCGGAGGGAACTAAGAGGACCACATGGCGCGGCCGACCTGGCTGGTGCCGGTTTTGACTTCTTTGCGAACAGTGATGGTAATCATTGCGTAGGATCTCCTTTCAGCAGAGTTCGCCAGGCGGGAGAGTGAGGTCCTCACAGGCTGCAAAAGCCGTGTGTCCGGACCTGTATTCTAGATAATTGCAGTGGAACCAGCCTGACATGTTTATTATACAGCAAGTTTGCCTGCTTTTACGAAATCGCACAAATTATTTTTATTTATTTTTCAACTGACTTTCAAGGCGGCTTTTATGGACTATTGTTATGGACTATGACGTGATTATTGTGGGCGCGGGCCATGCCGGCGCGGAAGCGGCCCTCGCGGCGGCGCGTCTCGGCGCAAACACGCTTTGCCTGACGCTGTCTTTGGAAAGCGTGGCGCTGATGCCCTGCAACTGCTCGGTTGGCGGCCCGGCCAAGGGGCATTTGGTGCGCGAGATTGACGCGCTCGGCGGGCAGATGGGCATCAACGCCGATGCCACAGTCACTCACATCCGAATGCTGAACACTGGCAAAGGCCCTGCCGTGCAGGCAATCCGGGCGCAGTGCGACAAAGACTTGTATTCGCGCACCATGCGGGCGACGCTGAAAGCCGCGCCGAACTTGACGCTGGCCGAAGGCATGGTCGAGAGCCTACTGATTGAAAACGGCAAAGTCACCGGTCTGCGGACGGCGGACGGCGCGGCGTACACGGCACCTTCAGTGGTTATTACGACCGGGACGTTCTTGCGTGGGGTGATGCACCGGGGCGACGAGCGGACTGCCGGCGGGCGGCTCGGCGAAAAGCCAGCCCTGGCGCTGTCGGACACGCTGCGCGGGCTTGGCTTCCCCACCCTGCGCCTGAAGACCGGCACGACCCCGCGCATTGATAAAACTTCCGTTGACTTTAAAAAGACGCAGGCGATTGAGTCCGAACCCGACACGCCCCCGTTCTCGTTTCTGCACGACGCGCTCGGCATTGACGGCCTGCTGCCGTCGTGGCTGACTTACACCAATGAGCGCACGAAAGCCGTCATTGAGGCTAACTTGCACCGTTCCGCCATGTACGGCGGCTCCATTGAGGGTTTGGGGCCGCGCTACTGCCCGTCTATTGAAGACAAGATCGTGCGGTTCAGCAGCCGTGACACCCATCAAGTTTTCCTGGAACAAGAAGGCTGGGACACCAACTCGCTGTATGTCCAGGGCACTTCCACGTCGCTCCCCGCCGACGTTCAACTGGAATTCCTGCACACCATTCCGGGCTTAGAGGATTGCGTCATGCTGAAAGCCGGCTACGCGGTGGAATACGACGCCGTGCCGCCGACCGAGCTGACCCATGCCCTGATGACCAAGCGCCTTCCGGGCCTGTTTCTAGCGGGCCAGATCAACGGCACATCGGGTTACGAAGAAGCGGCCGGCCAGGGCTTGATGGCGGGCGCAAATGCCGCCCTATATACTCAAAATCGCTCGGCGTTTGTCTTAAAGCGCTCCGATGCATACTTAGGCGTGATGATTGACGACCTCGTGACTAAAGGCGCAGACGAGCCGTACCGCCTCTTGACTTCCCGCGCCGAGTACCGCCTCTTGCTGCGCCAGGACAACGCCGACGGGCGACTGACCGCGCTAGGCCGTGCTATTGGCCTGGTCCCTGACGCCCGCTGGCAGAGGTTCACCCAGAAGCGCGACGCTATCGCCGCCGAAACGCTGCGCTTCGAAACCACCTATGTCAGCGGCACGGACAACCCGCGCTTGTCCGCGCTTGGCCTGCTGCCCGTGTCCCAGCGCGTCCCGCTGTCCAACCTCTTGAAGCGCACCGGCGTTGGCTATGACACCATCGCCGCTCTTGCCCCAACCAACGCTCCCCTGCCCCGCGCCGTCACCGAGCAAGTGGAAATCACGGGCAAGTACGAAGGTTATATTGAGCGCCAATCCGCCCAAGTCGAGTCCGCAGGCCGCCGCGAGGAAGTCCCCATTCCTGCCAAGTTCGACTTCAAGAGCATCCGCAACCTGTCCAATGAAAGCCGCGACAACTTGACCCGCGTCCATCCCGTTTCACTCGGCCAAGCCGCCCGCGTCCCCGGCGTCACCCCCGCCGATATCGCCATTCTCAGCGTCCACCTAGAGCAGCGCCGCCGCCGGACTGTTTCTAGCACAAACAGTCAGTTCTAGCACAAACAGTCAGGTATAATCAATTATAGCTATGGATTTAAGCGAAATCAGCAGACGGAGAATATCAGAATTGACAGTGTTTCAATGCCAATCTCTGGCATAGCTTATTCGCTTTTCCGAGCGAACCCCGAAGTTGCAATTGACAATCTTATGCTGGCATCCTCCGAAGATGAGATAAAGCAAATCGCAGAGTATTATCTGCGGGTGTCGCCGCTTGAAAGCGAAGCGGATTATAAATTACGCATGTCACTCTCAAGAGGTGAAGTTTCGCCGACAGAAGAATGAAAACATGACTACTCTTGCTCCCCAACAAAATCAGCCAACGCAAGTCACTCGGACACTAGTAGACGGGCCGAACGGATTGCGGCGCTGGGATGTGGATGAATATCACCAGCTCAAGCAGTCTAAGTTTTTCGGCGATGAGCGTACGGAACTGCTGGACGGGTTAATCTGGCACCCGGAAGAAGCAGAGCCGCGCCGCTGGACTCACGACGAGTATTACCGGCTGGCAGAAATGGGCTTTTTCGACGAGGAGCGTGTCGAGCTTTTGGAAGGGAGAATATGGAAATTGCCGCCACAAAAAACGCCGCATTTTTCGGCAGTTCGCCAGGCCACGGATGCGATGGAAGCCCTCTTCGGCGAAGGGCACGAAGTGAGGCCACAGGGGCCGTTCCAACTGCCGGATACAAGCGAGCCGGAACCTGATGTTTTAGTCGTGCCGGGAACAAGCAAAGATTATTTGGCAAGCCATCCCATCGTGACTGACTGCCTGCTCCTCATTGAAGTCTCCGACAGCACCCTAGCAAAAGATCGCGGATCAAAACTCATAGATTACGCGCGGGCCGGAGTTCAGGAATACTGGATCGTCAATCTTGTGCATCGGCAGCTTGAAGTTTACCGGCAGCCGACACCGGAAGGCATCTACCGCCAAAGCAGTATCCACAAACCCGGCGAGAGCATCGCACCGCTGAGGGCGTCAGGCGGGACTGTCGTCGTTGCCGATTTGCTGCCGCCAACCAAACAATTATGACAAACATGGAAACAGAAGCCGTGAAAAAGAAAGTCCTGGTGTTGGGGAGTGGTCCTATTCGCATTGGGCAGGGAATTGAGTTTGATTACGCCAGTGTCCATGCGGTCCGCGCACTGCGGGAGGCGGGGTACGAGGCGATTATCATTAACAACAACCCGGAAACGGTGTCTACGGATTTTGATACGTCGGATCGGCTGTATTTTGAGCCGCTGACGCCGGAAGACGTGCTGAACGTGATTGACCGGGAAGCGCCGGTTTATGGGGTTGTGTGCCAGTTCGGGGGGCAGACGGCGATCAATCTAGCCAAGCCGTTATCGGAGGCAGGCGTGCCGATTTTGGGGTCGTCGTTTGACTCCATAGATCTCGCGGAAGACCGGGACCGGTTTGACCTACTGCTGCGGGAGCTGGGCATTCCGAAACCTGCGGGGCGGGCGATTTTGACGACGGAAGCGGCGCTGGAAGTGGCGGGGGAAGTCGGCTACCCGGTGCTGGTCCGGCCTTCGTATGTGCTGGGCGGGCGGGCGATGGAGATTGTTTACAACGATGATGATCTCAAAGAATATATGCGCTATGCGGCGGATATTGCAGACGGTGCGCCGATCTTGGTAGACCGCTACATTGTCGGCAAGGAAGCGGAAGTGGACGTGATTGCCGACGGGCTGGGCGGCTGCCTGCTGCCGGGCATCATGGAGCATATCGAGCGGGCAGGCGTCCATTCCGGCGACTCCATGGCGGTTTACCCGCCGCAGACGATCAAGCAGTCTACAATAGACCAGATGGTGTCGTATGCCACTCAATTGGCGTTGGCGCTCAAAGTGGTCGGCCTGATGAACATTCAATTTGTGATTGAAGACGACCAGGCGTATGTGATTGAAGTCAATCCCCGTGCGTCTCGCACCGTGCCTTATTTAAGCAAGATTACGGGTATCCCAATGGTCAAGGCCGCGACGTGGGCGTCGCTGGGCAGAACGCTTGCGGAGCAGGGCTATGCAAACGGCCTGCACCCGAACCAGCCGAATATCGCGGTCAAAGCGCCGGTGTTCTCGTTTTCCAAGCTGACCGGCGTGGACATCAACCTAGGACCGGAGATGAAGTCTACGGGCGAGATTTTGGGAATAGACACAGACTTTTCACGGGCCTTGTATAAAGCTATGGTGGCGTCGGGCATTGATGTTCCCGCCGGCGGCAAAGGCGCGGCGCTGCTGGTGACCCTAGCGGACCCAGACAAGGCCGAAGCCCTGCCGATTATCCAAGACTTCGCCGCGCTCGGCTTCGCGCTTCATGCGACGGCAGGCACAGCCAAGTTCCTGGAAGCCAATGGGTTGACGGTCAGCACGGCGAAAAAGATCAGCGAAGGCACGCCCAATTTGCTGGATTTGATACGGGGCGGGCGGGTTTCCCTGCTGATTAACACGGTGTCCAAAGACAAGCGGATTGAAAAAGAAGCGGCGCTGATTCGCCGTGCGTCGGTCGAGAACTCTATTCCCTGCCTGACGTCGCTGGACACCGCCCGCGCCCTGCACACGGCGCTTGCCACCCGGCAAATCGGCGAAGCGTTCGAGGTCATGACGGTAGACCAGTATACGGGATAGCACAGAGCCGTTACCCCGCTCGGATGACCAGCACGAGGCCCGGATCGGATTTGTCGCCCGGTGTCGCGGTGCTGCGGCCAATGCGGTCAATCAAGGGACCGGGGATGGTCACACGGTTCCCCGCCCAGCGAACAAGACCAGTGACATTCTCAGGAGCGTCCCCGGCCAAGTCCTGCATGAGCATTCGGCGCCCTGCCACTGGCTTGTCGAAGGTCAAGGTCAGTGAATGATAGCGGCCAAATACTCCAATCGGGCCGGAAGAACGTCCGACTTGAAGCGTAACATCGGCCACTTCTCCGGTCACCCATTCGCGGTCCGAAGCGCCTCGGCACAGCGTTCTCCCCAGGGTTGCCACAGCGACGGCCCCGTTGGGATTGCGGGACGCGACAACGTAGGGCCTGATGCCGCCGGACGCCAGCGTTACCTGCGGCAAGGAAAGGCCGCGCGTGACGGCTGCCGGAGCGGCCGCTGACTGCTCCTGACCGGCGGCGATGCGCCAGGATTCATCTTTGCGAAATATCCAGTTGTCCGTCAACTGTTCGGAAGATGTCAAAGTGGGAACAGTGCCCACGGCAAACGCCGGCGCGATCCGGTGCCAGCGCACGGCCCGAATGACTTCATCAGTGCAGCGCTTCAGATCGCGGGTCAAAGGCGGAAAAACAAAGTCCTGCCGGCCGCTCGGCAAATTTCCAGTGAAGCTGTGACGCATCACGCCGTAGGAGCATCCCAGAGCGGCACCCAGATACACTTCATCTTCACAGTTGATCAGTCCCTTCGAGCTAATCAGTCCTTTTGCTAGAGGCTGCGCTTGATACTGCAATTCAGCATCCACCCTGCTGAGCGTCTGCGGGACTGATAACAGCGCGTCGACATCATAAGTCCGGTAAGTATCGGCCCAGACGATTGCCTGCGGGACCAGGGCCGTTTCAATGGTCAGCCCAGGGGCCGTCTGCCGGCCCATCTCTGTAAGATGATGCCGCCAGGCTTCGTCCCGTTCGTTTTTGCCATAATCCACCTTCCAGTAGGCGACTCCGCTGGTTTGCATCCACTCTAGGCGCTGCGTCCAAAAAGCATCCGTTTTTGCGTCCGCTCGCATCCAGAGGCCCAGCCCGCGCCATCCCCTTGTCTTGACGGCGTCCGAAAGCTTTTGGAAGCTTTCCGACTGGGTTCCGGCGGCATAAGACGGAAACCTGCCGGGAACAACCGTGATGTCTTCATCCGGCAGGTCCCAGCCCTCGTCCATCAGAAAGTAAAGGTCTTGATGGACTTTGGCGTACTGTCCAAGCCAGTTCTGATGCGGCCCCGATCCGAACAACTGGCTTTCTTGGACGGCGTCCTTCTGCACGCCTTTGGCATAGCTCGCGTAATAGCCTTGAATGTTCCAAGTGCAGAAGTAATCCGGAGACGTGTTTCCAGTCGCCGGAACCAGGCTCTGCGCTTTCGGCGCCGCGACGCAGGCCGGCGCAGCACACGCCGCCAGAAGCACGGCAGCGACAGGCAGCCATTTCAAGTATGTCATGCCGGGTTACCGTGCTGCCGCTGGTCGCCCGATTTTGAGTAGCACGCAGCCGTGCGCCGGAACTTCGACCGAATAATGGCCCGATGCTGTGCCGACGTTCTGGTGCAGCCACAGGTCACGAACGGGCTGAGGGCCATGCAGGCCCAGGTCGGCCCAAGACACGGTAAGAGTGCTGACCCACGGGTTGGGGTTTACCAGGCCGACGGCGCGGGTGCCGTCAAACAGCGGCCTGGCCCACGCTTCGCCGCCGTCCCCGGCGTCCTGCGATACTAAGGCAGCGGGCTTGCCGAGAGGGTCCTGGTTGACATCGATCGCTTCATCATTGGTCAGAAGCGCCAGCGTGAAGGGGTCCAGCTTGGTCAAATCGCAGCCAATCAAAAGCGGCGACGACAGGAGGCACCACATGGAAATATGCAGGATTTGCTCGTTTGGCCGCAGATTGTTCGGGTGCGTGTTGCCGAAGCCGACAATCCCAACCATCAGCATGTCCGGGTCGTTCCAGTGGCCCGGCCCGGCGTACTTTTCATGCCCCGCTTGCCCTTCGTAGATCGCGTGCATACTGCCCCAATTGTCTTGAATGTCGTCGGTCGTGCGCCACGAATTGCCGTCAATCGCCGGGGACGCGCCCCATTTCCAAACATCCCCCCATCCGTACTGGCACAAGCTGAACACGATGTCGCGCGGCTGAGCGGCCAGCGCCGCGCCCATGTCGGCATAAGGCTTCTGTAAGACCGGCACCGAATGGTCGCCGTGGACGACCTGGTCATAAGAACACCAGTCATACTTCAAGTAATCCACACCCCAGCCGGCATACGTCGCCGCGTCCTGCGCTTCATGCCCGTAGCTGCCGGTAAAGCCGCCGCAGGTCTGTGGCCCCGGCGACGAGTAAACGCCGAACTTCATGCCCCGGCTGTGCACGTAATCCGCCGTTGCCTTCAAATCCGGGAACTTTCCGTTGGACTGGATGACGCCCTGGGCGTCGCGCCCGGCCTGCCAGCCGTCGTCAATGTTGACAAACTGGAAGCCATGCTCGGCCAAACCGCCAGCGATCATCACGTCCGCCGCCGCACGTACTTTGGCGTCGTTCACGGACGTTCCCCAGACGTTCCAGGAGTTCCAGCCCATCGGCGGGGTCAGGGCCAGCTCATGTGCGCCGCCGACGATGGTCAGCGTGCGCCGGGCCACTCCTTGCGGCCCGCGTACCGTCAGGGCCACGACGGTCGTGCCGGCTTTTTGGAGGGAGCCGGAAAGGATGCCGGTCTTGGGATCAAGCGAGACGCCGCCGGGCAGGTTTTTCGCCGCATAAGTCAGCGGCCCAACGCCGGTGGCCGGGATCAAAAACAAGAATGGCCGCCCCGGCGTTGCGCCTGCAATCCTTGCGCCGTGGATCGCCGGCGCGGTGTCTGCCGGAAGAAAGCGCAGGCGGGGCGCGGCGTCCAGGGTGCGCGGATGTTTCGGCAGCGCAGGCAGGGACGCCATGCCGTCGGCCAGCGTGATGGCGGCATCGGCCCAGTCGGCATGGTCAAAGCCGAGGCTGCCGTTGGTTTCGTTGACCAGGAGGGTCAGGCTTTTCGCGCCGACCAGCGGGACAGACAGCCGCTGCGGCGCGTCCCCGCCGCGCAGGACACTGGTTTGGGCGGCGACTTTGCCGTCCACCAGGACGCTGAACTTGACGGAGCCGCGCCCCTGCGTCTCGTCATCCACCCCGACCGTTGCCTCAAAACGCTCCGCCCGCCCGCCGAGGGGGATGCGGTACACGCTGTTGGCATGGGTGCCGACGCCGTGCGGGTACACTTTGGCGCCGAGCGTCAGCGGGTGTCCGTCTACGGAGGCGTTGGGATGCGGCTCTCCAAAATCCTGGGTCATGGTGTCCACGTCCAGCGAGTCCAGCCAAACGACCGGCCCGGAAGCCTGGGCGGCGCAGCCGGAAAGCAGAAACACAAAAGCGGAAGCGGCAAAAAGGTCTCGAAAGTGCATAAAAGTTAGTTCCTAAGAGGTTGGAGGAAAACCAGAACACGGGGCTGAACCCCCGT
This sequence comes from uncultured Armatimonadales bacterium, assembly GCA_964246575.1. Classification (GTDB taxonomy): domain Bacteria; phylum Armatimonadota; class Armatimonadia; order Armatimonadales; family Capsulimonadaceae; genus JANXMY01. The sequence goes on along the minus strand of CAXTRL010000002.1, from coordinate 18,656 downwards.
GCTTTGGCAAAGCAACTCCCCGCCTTCGCGGGCAGAAGAAATGCAGATGCAGCCTCAATCTTCGCCCACGCAGGTGGGGGCTTGCCCTGTTAAAGCCCTGCCGTTCAGGGCAGGGTGTCTTCGCAAATAGCAGAACTGCCCCCGCTGGTAGCAGCAGGGGCAGTCTGTCGTTGCATCGCTTGTGGGCGTTAGGTTGCTTACTTGACGCTGTACGTCACTGTATAGTTGCCATACGCCCCGGTAGAGACCCCGGTACCAGCGGCAGTTCCAGTCGTTGAACCGGAGGTCAAGGTCTGATCCGTAGTGGCAGTAGGAGCGTTAATTCCTGGTGAAACCACTGCGCCGCGAAGCCATTTGACATGCCCATCAGCCATCAAGTAGTTGGACTGGTCCGTATGGCGTGCTGCCTGAAAAATAACTCCTGGGGTAGAACCTGCAAGGTTTCCAGTCGCATAGTGGGTGCAGACATTTGGAGCGCCAATGTGAATGGACCCACCACTACCAGCCCCGTAATCAAGTCCATCCGCGATTGGGGAAGTCGTCTCCTCGGGATAAACCAACTTCGAGTTAGGGTCCGTGAATGACGTCGTCGAGGGCTGAGGGAACTGGCCGCCGCAACCATGAACTTCACTCAGCACAACCGTCTGCGTAGACGCATTAAAATCACCCAAAGACGCTGCGGGGCCAGCCGTGGTACCTAGTCCACCTGTTGGGATATTTTGGTTGTAGCCGTAGCTGACATAGTCGTTGGTATCAAGCGAGTCGTCCGGGCAGACATAAACCCCATTGCTTTTGACATAAGGATAAATCGAACCCGCCCAGCCATTCCCTTGACCAAAGCCATGATCATATCCACGGGGATATTTCTCATCGGCGTCTTGGGTGTACTGGACAAATGCAAGGCCAAGCTGCTTGAGGTTGGACTGGCAGGAAGCGCGGCGGGCGTTTTCGCGCACCTTCTGGAACACAGGGAACAAAATCGCGGCGAGAATTGCGATGATGGCAATCACGACGAGCAATTCAATGAGCGTAAACCCATTGGATTTGACTTTCTTGGACATGACTAACTCCTTCATTGTGAATTGATCTTTTTTGTGAATCGGCGTCGGCAAATAAATGTCGGCAAAAATCGGCGTATGATGACAGAAAATAGGATCTGCTGGAATGGCTGCTTTCGGCGACTCCTTTCTGTTGAACCAAATAGCTCTTGCCGCACATCTAGGGTTGGATTGGTTTCGTAACTATCTTGTACTTATTATAATTTCGTTTGATACAATTGTCAAGCATTATTTCGCACAAATGGTACCTATTTTGTGGTACCATATATTCCTGAGTATTTCAGGATTTTTCATGCATAAATTCAGCCATTGTTCCCTGGACTGAAGCATATATCCAGACCATGCCATGAATGGCACGGCTATATGGCGCAGGCGCCACAAAACACCGCTTCGCGGGGTTAAGAAAATTCTGATTCCTAGTGCCGCGAAGCGGTACTTCGTGGCCGAAGGCCATGTAGCCGTGCCATTCATGGAGCAACTGCACCCGGCGGCATGGTTTCCATAACAAAAGCATTTGTGCAACAACACCCAAGAAGCCTAGTAAGAAAACACCATGATTTTAGACATCGCCCGCAATTCTTTATCTTCCATGACTTCCCTGGATGCCACCGTAGCCATTCTGCAAGAAGACATTCGGGCGGGCCGCTACAGCCACGGCGAGCGGCTTCCCTCAGAGCGAGAGCTTTCCGAAAAGATGGGAGTTCACCGCCGGGTCATCCGCGCCGCCGTCGCCCAGTTGATTCAAGAAGGGCTTGTTTCGCGCCGGCCTTATTGCAGCCCCGTCGTGCAGGCCCCGCCAAGCGCTCCCTCGTCGTCAAGCCGGTTGTCTCAGGCGCATTCTTCGTTCAGAGCGCCGGCAAATGCGGCTTCGCGCTTTGTGGCGCTGATTATCTGGCACGGCGGCCCGCTGGAACGGGGGCGAACGGTCCAGCAGCGCATTTTTTGGGGCATGAACCAAACCCTAGAGCAAGCCGGGTACCATGCCGTGTTTCTGAACTTAGGGGTTGAGGTGGGAACGGAACAAGAAAATGCGCTGCGTGAAGCGGCCCACCTGCGCTATATCATGGAGCAGGGCTTCGGCGGCGCTGTGTTTTATCCGTATGCCTACCGCAGCAACCGGGAGCTGATCCAGCAGGTGAGCCAGCGCCTGCCGCTGTGCCTCATTGACCGAATGCTGCCAGGAGTGGAAGCGGATTTTGTCGGCACGGAAAACTACCAGGGAATGTTTGATGTGACCACGCATTTGATCCAGCAGGGCCACCGCCGGATTGCGTACCTGACCAAAAGCGAGCCGATCAGCCCGGTGCAGGATCGGCTGCGGGGCTACCAGCACGCTCTCCATGCGGCGTTTCACACGGATCGGGAAGAGCTGGTGCTGCTCGCGCCTTCTTTCAACGGGGATGAATGGCCGTTATTTGACACCGTGTTTTGTTTGCCGCCGGGCAAGCGCCCGACGGCGGCAATCGGGTTCAACGACTACGAGGCGGAGCGGACAATGCGGCGTCTCCATCAACTGGGTCTCCGGGTTCCGGACGATATCGCCCTGGTCGGCTTTGACGACATCGTGCGAACGCTTCCAAATGGCACCGGGCTAACGTCAGTCGCGCAGCCATTTGAAGATGTGGGCCGCACAGCTGCCGACCTTTTCCTGCGCCGCCTCCAGCATCCGGGTTCAGCCCCGGTGCATGTTGATCTGCCGAACCATCTTGTCCTGCGCGACAGCAGCCCGGTGTGTTCTTCGGAGCGGCTTCACGCTTTTCCGTTGACTTTGTAAACAAATGCCAGCAAGGCGGCGACGGCGCGGAACAACTCCGGCGGAATCTGGCCGCCAACGTCCAGCGTCGCCAGTGCGCCTGCCAGCGCCGGGTCTTGGCGCAGAGGGATGTCGTTCTCGCGGGCCAGCCGCAGGATTTCTTCAGCCGCCGTTTCTTGTCTTACGATCAGTTCTTGCATAGGATTAGCTTGTATCAAATATGATGGTCTACGCTGGTGCGGGGCGCAGCCAGCGCTGCGCCGCCGTGGTACAGCGGGGGCCAGTCGGTCTGCACCCGGCAGGTGACATCGCAGGCGTCCCAGCCGGCAGCGGCCAGCGAGGCGGATAACACCGCAGTATATTTGGACAGCAGGCGGCAGGACGCGGCATTTTCCGCGCCCAGGCGGCAGCTTAACGTGCCGGACAGCAGGCCGATCAAATCCGCCTGCACCCGCCCCATCTTCGGCGGCGTGAGGCGCAGCGTCACCCGCAGGACTTCGTCTTCCTTGATTTCTTCGTCTTCATCGGCTGTGCTTTGGCGCAGCCACAGATGCGTTTCCGCAATCCCCGGCAGGCCGTCAAAGGCCAGCGGCAGGGCGAAATAGAGCGGCACATTCGGCTGATGGGCGTGGGCCGTCAGCGATGCTTGGTTCAGAAGCTGCTGGCCCTCCAGAAGCGACGCCAGCCCGTCCGCGCCGTGCCGCATTCCCCGGTCCCCCGAAGCCTCCGCCAGCCGAAGCAGCGCCGTTCGCAGGTCGGCGACCGGCAGCGGCCCTTCCTGCATTCGCTGCACGCGGTTTTCCGTGGAACGACCCACTTGCAGCAGCATCTCGCGCAGACCCCGCGCCAGAGCGTCCGGGGCCGTCCCCGCTTCGAGCGCTAATCCCAGCCAGGCCGTCACTCGCTCCGGCAGCGCCGCGCCCGGCAGTCCATCTAGGGGCGCGTTCAGCACCGCCGTCACCGCCCGCAGCGCATCGGGCGTAGTCGGCAGGGCCAGCGACTTCGCCAGCACATACGCGGCAGGGGACGCGCCCGGCGCAGACGCCAGCGCCGCGTTCGCCGACGCCAAAGTTTGGGGTGTCAGCGGCAGCCCCGCCTGCGTCAAAGCCAGCGCCAGCGCGACATCCCCTTCCCCCGCTGCCGCGCCCATTTCCAGCAGCGCCGCCCGGATCACGTCCCCCGTCACCATTCCCCCTAGTCTGCTTTCAAGCCCAGCGAGAATCGGCATCTGAACCGCCTGCGCCAGACGCCCCAGCAGGCCCAGCGCAGCCGCCGCCGGCTGCCCGAAAGATTCCGAAAAAGCCGCAGAAAATGGCGAAGAAACTTGCATAATACTTTCGAGCAGCCCGAAACACCTTCGCCGCCCATTTCCATTATCGGCAAAAGCCGCCGTCAACAAAAGCCCTGCATCACGGTGGAAAGCCGCAATCACGAATGAGGTATAATGGCTGCATTGCCAAGGAGACATCAACCCATGACACTTAATCTGACTCCTGATGCCGAAGCGCGGGTGCGCTCAGTAGCGGAGATGCGCGGGCAAGACCCGGAAGATGCGCTAATAGCTTTGCTGGATCAAGCGCTTGCCGCAGCGGAGGCGGAAGAGGAACTTGTGGCGGAGCTGCGCGCAAGCGTGGAAGACCATGCCGCCGGGCGCAGTATGACTTTGGAAGAACTTCGCGTCAGACTGCTCACTCGCCGTCAGGAGCAGAGTCATGCTGCGGATAAAACAGCAGCCGTTGAAATGGCGGCATAATGGAAGATGCGGAACCGACAGTGTATGCCGTGCGCCCTTCAGAACGTGCAGCGGCTCAGATTGAGGCCGAAGTGCGGCGGCAGAAAGAGCAGCGCGGATTAACGGCGGCGAATGCCTGGACGGAGGCTTTGCTAGACACAATTGGCTCCTTGGCGACTTATCCAAAACGCTGCTTAGAAGCCGATGAAAGCGGTCCGTTCCAGCGCGTCAGCCCCAGCGAGATGCTCTATGTGCTGTTGTTCCGCCATAAGCGCGGCGCGACCTAGCGCATTTTGTTCACTGTTGACGAAGCCAGCGAAAATGATCCGCCGACCGTGCATCTCCAAATGCTGCGGCATGGCGCAGAGGCTCCAATGACTTTTTGGCCGGAAGAAGACGAATAACCCAATAGGATGACAGCATGATTGACCCTCAGATGTACTGTGAGATGGGCTTGAACGATTCGGAATATGCCCTGATTTTAGAGGCGCTTGGGCGTGAGCCGAGCGTGACGGAGCTTGGCATGTACGCCGTCATGTGGTCGGAGCATTGCGGCTACAAGTATTCCCGGCCCGTGCTGCGATTGTTCAAGAAGTACAAGGAAGCGATGGATTCCGGCGAAGTCGAGAACGCGGGCGTCATTGACATCGGCAATAATCTGGGCGTGGTGATGAAGATGGAGTCCCATAACCACCCATCCGCCGTGGAGCCGTTCCAGGGCGCGGCAACCGGCGTAGGCGGCATTCTGCGGGACATCTTTACGATGGGAGCGCGTCCTATCGCCCTCTTAAATAGCCTGCGCTTTGGGCCGATTGCAGGAGCGGAGAACGCCCACACGCGTTACTTGTTCGAGCGAGTCGTCGGCGGAATTTCGCATTACGGGAATTCTGTGGGAGTGCCGACAGTCGGGGGCGAGATTTATTTTCATCCGTCCTATGCCGGGAACCCATTGGTCAACGCGATGGCGGTGGGCGTGGTGCCATTAGATGGTGTCGCGTCGGCGGAGTCAAAGGGGATTGGGAACCCGGTGCTGTATGTTGGGTCAGCGACGGGGAAAGACGGCATTCATGGGGCGACGTTTGCGTCGGTGGAGCTAGGGCCGGACTCGGAAAGCAAGCGGCCCAATGTCCAGATGGGCGATCCGTTTGCCGAAAAGCTGCTGATTGAAGCGACGCTGGAAGCCCTCGCGACGGGGCATGTGGTCGGCATTCAGGACATGGGCGCGGCGGGGCTGACCTGCTCGACCTGCGAGATGTCCGCCAAAGGCTCAGTCGGCATGGACGTGGACGTGCGGGCGGTGCCGCAGCGCGAGGCGGGCATGACGCCGTATGAGATCATGCTGTCCGAGTCGCAGGAGCGGATGCTGGCGGTGATCGCCAAAGGCCACGAAGATGAAGTCGCGGCGGTCTTTCACAAATGGGGCCTGAATGCAGTAGTCATCGGCATGGTCACGGACACAGGCCGCGTGGTACTGAGAGACAACGGCGTGGTCGTCGCCGATGTCCCCGCCAAGTCCTTGACCGACGACTGCCCGACCTATTCGCTGGCCGCGTCCGAGCCGGCGTATATTAAAGAAGTGCAATCGGCAGACTTTTCCACTCTGCCGGAGCCGGACGATTACAATCAAGTGCTGCTGAGGCTGCTGGCGTCGCCGTCCATCGCGTCCAAGCGCTGGGTGTATGACCAGTATGATTCGATGGTCCAGACCCAAACCACCGCCCTGCCCGGCGCTGCCGACGCCGCCGTTCTGCGCCTGCGGGACTCCGGCGGCAAAGGGCTGGCGCTCACGACGGACTGCAATCCCCGCTACTGCTACCTAGATCCCTATCTTGGCGCACAAATCGCCGTCGCCGAAGCCGCCCGCAATTTAAGCTGCGTCGGCGCGACGCCGCTTGCCGTCACCGACTGCCTGAACTTCGCGTCCCCGGAGAAGCCCGAAGGCTTTTGGCAGTTCCAGCAGGCCGTCGCGGGCCTCGCCGACGCCTGCGAAGCGTTCGGCACCCCGGTCATTTCCGGCAACGTGTCGTTCTACAACGAAACGCCGGATCAGGCTATCTACCCCACCCCAACAGTCGGCATGGTCGGCCTGCTGCCCGATGCTGCGAGGCGCGTCACGATGGACTTCAAGAACGAAGGTGATGTGATTTACCTGGTCGGCGACGGCAAGCCGACGCTCGGCGGCTCCGAGTATTTGTCGGTCGTACATAGCCTGGAAGCCGGTGCGCCGCCTGCGCTGAATATAGAGGCCGAAAAGAAGCTGCAAGCGTTCCTGCGCGAAGCGATAGATCAGGGCTTGCTGCAATCCGCGCATGATGTCTCAGATGGGGGCCTCGCCATTTGCCTCGCGGAGTGCTGCCTTGCCGGTAATATAGGTGCTTATGCTCATGTCGGGCAGGCTTTACGAACTGATTTGCTGCTTTTCGGAGAGCAAACGGCTACTGCTGTTGTAAGCATTTCGGCAGGTCAAGCAGACATGATAACAGCACTGGCCTCCACGCATGGGATATCTGTTGAACAGGTAGGCAATGTAGGGGATAGTGCTTTGGAAATTGAAACAGCTAATGTGAATGTTTGGGGTGAGCTAGGCCCGATGCGAGAGGCTTATGAAGGCGCGATCCCGGCGGCGATGGCGGGGGCAGCGCAGGAGGCCATGCCCTGAAGGGTACGGCTAGAGGGCGCGGACGCCGAGAACCCGCCGCTTCTGCACTGGCAGACCTGGAAGGCGCGGGGCTAAGAGAACTATCGTCCGCAAACAATCTGAGTGCGCCGAAGGCGTAGTTTTTGGCGTCTCGCCCAGTAGCCGTGCCCTTCAGGGCAGGGTTTTTTGCCTGCGCTCAATTACGCATAAAAAGCGGCAGCGGCACACGCAGACGCCTCTTTATGTGGTTTTCTTACATTGCAATAGTATTATTGCTTGCTTTTCAAAATATATTTATGAAATTTGTGTGAAAATTTGCTGGTTGGCATGATATTTGCAGTGTGCGATACTGCCGGAAAACAATCTTTATGGCTGCTTTTTCGGACATCACTTATTCTACATTGTTGCAGGGAGGCGCTTTTTCTCATGTCGTATCCGCCAAGCAAAGATTCCGCGTTGTTTGTTTACCTCGCCTGGGGCACGCGCAAGGGGGACCCCACCCTTAGTTTCGATGACATCCGGCAGGCGGCGTTCCACGCCATCACGACCCGCACCCGCACCCAATTCTGCCATATCCTCGCCATCGGCGGCACTGCCGGGCGGGTGCATCTGATCGCCAAATTCCCTCCTTCCCTAGCCATCTCCGACGTCGCACGGATTGCTCAAGAGGCCGGAAGTGCCGCCATCGCCCACCAGTCCGAAACATTTCATGGCCGCTTGGTCCACCGGGAACAGATTTGGGAGGCCGGCTACACAGTCCGCACCATGAGCGAAACCGATGCCGCCCAAGCCCACGAGTATCTGAACCGGCAAATGACTCAGGACCATGCCCCGCGCTTCAAAAACCTGCAATTGAACTTTTAGATTGAACTTTTAGCGGATTTACGCCGGGGCGAATCTGGTATACTAAGAGCCGTATGCTTGAGGTAGAAACACAGATAGGCCTAAATACGGGCGAAGAAGACGACGCGCCGCGCGAGGAATGCGGCGTCTTCGGCATTTTTGCGCCCGGCGAAGATGTCGCACGCTTGACTTATTTCGGCTTATTTGCGTTGCAGCACCGGGGCCAGGAGTCAGCGGGGATTATGGTCTCGAACGGCTGCGACATCAAATGGTACAAGGAGATGGGGCTGGTCACCCAGATCTTTGACGAGCGCACACTGTCCCAGCTTCAGGGCCACATTGCCATCGGCCACACCCGTTACTCTACGACCGGTTCCAGCGTTCTTCGCAACGCCCAGCCGCTCCACTGCGCTTGGGGCGACGGCACGGTTGCCATCGCCCACAACGGCAATTTGATCAACACGGAAGAATTACGGGCTGAGCTGGAAGCGGAAGGCGTGCCGTTTGGCACCACCAACGACAGCGAAGTCATTGCCCGCCTCATCGCCACCCAGCAGGACAAGACCCTGGAAGACGCAGTCGCGCACACGATGACCCGCCTGCAAGGGGCGTATTCGGTCGTGATCTTGACCGAAGACAAGCTGATCGGCATTCGCGACCCGGTCGGCAACCGCCCGCTCTGCCTCGGCCTCCACGACAACAAGAATTATGTGCTGGCGTCGGAAACGTGCGCCCTGAACACGGTCGGCGCTCAGTACATTCGCGAAGTCGAGCCGGGCGAAATGATCGTCATTGATAGTGAGGGGATGCGGGCGCGTCAGGTTGTTCCCGTCGAGCGCCGGGCGACATGCATGCTGGAGTTTATCTACTTCGCCCGCCCAGACAGCACGTTGTACGGACGCGGCCTCCACGACTGCCGGCGGCGCATGGGCCATGAGCTGGCGCGGGAGCATCCCCTGTCCGAGATGGGTCTGGGCGGGGCCGACATGGTCATGCCCATTCCCGATACTGGTACGCCCGCCGCCATCGGCTTCGCGGAAGCGTCGGGCATCCCTTACGGCGAAGGCGTGGTCAAGAACCGCTACATCCAGCGCACGTTTATCCAGCCGGATCAGCGGATGCGCGAAGCGGGCGTCCGCATGAAGCTGATGCCGATCAAAGAAGCGCTGGCCGGCAAGCGCATTGTCATGGTGGATGACAGCATTGTGCGCGGCACGACCACGGGCCAGGTGGTCAAGCTGCTGTTTGACGCCGGGGCTGCCGAAGTCCATGTGCGGATCACCGCCCCGCCGGTCCGGTTTCCTTGCTTTTACGGCATTGACATGGCAAACCAAGAAGATTTAGTCGCCGCGCGGCATTCCGTCGAAGAAATCCGCCAGATGATCGGCGCAACTTCCCTCGGCTACCTCAGCCTGGACGGCGTCGCCCGCGCCATCGGCATTGAAGGCGACAAATTCTGCCGCGCCTGCTTCGACGGCGAATATCCCATCGAGATCCCCCCGCATATCCGCGTCTCCAAGTTCGCTTTAGAGATGCCCGTCAACGCGAAATAATAGGAGATCGGCATGGCTTACAGCGAGTTCACCCTGCGGCTTTTGTCGCAGCGGTTCGGCATCACGGTATCGGACGCCGACGATTTGTTTGCCGCTGTTCCCCCACTGCCCGTTTCCGACTTTTTCCACACCCTGCTGAAGCGCCACCTGCCGATTGCACGTGGGCAGGGAACCGAAAAAGCGCGGTCGGAGATGATCATCGCTCCGCTTCTGGTCGAGCTGCGGGAGCAGGCCGAACACCAGCTCGCCGTCTTTTCCGGCGTGGAGATGAGCGCCGACCCGGCCCTCGGCCTGTACGGCTTCTGCGATTTTTTGGTCTCGCGCTCCCCAACAATGCTCGCCGTCACCGCGCCGGTGCTGACCGTGGTCGAAGCAAAACGCGAGGACATCACCGCCGGCATCCCGCAGTGCATCGCCGAGATGTACGCCGCCATGATCTTTAACGCCCGCGACGGCGAACCGCGCGAAACGCTCTACGGGGCCGTGACCAGCGGCACAATCTGGCGCTTTCTGCGCCTCCGGGAGCTTCACGCCGAAGTAGATTCTCAAGAGTATTTCATTGAAAACGTGGACAAGATTCTGGGCATCCTGCGCTACATGACTCTGTAACGGTTACTGGGTTGAGAGAACAGCTTTATGACACCTACCAAGAAGGCAATTTATGAAAAGCCAAGGCAGCCACCCTGGAGCAAACTGCAAAGAGCAGTATATTTAGTTGTCGCTCCAGGACTTCTATTTCAAATTCACTGCCGGGTTTATCCAATGGATGCTATTTATGGGGGCAACGGCATCCCACGCTACTGGATTGCACTTGGCAAGGAGATCATCTGGGACTACCCCAAGCAGTTTGTCAGCCTGGGCTACTTGGATAGGCATCTTCCTATTCCGTGGCTTTACGCGAATGACATCAGCGAGATTTCCTGTTTGATACGCGAATATATAGACACTCCGCGTTCCGAACTGCTTACGAAGCCATTTGAGAATGATGTGTGGGGCATTGTCAACATTCTTCGTGCCGCTGATCGGCGTGTTGGCAGCCGGCAATGGGATCTGCTGGAACAGCAAGCCGGCAGCGAAGCCGTGAGCAAGATTATCGCAAAGCGAAAATCACATCAGGCCACACCGACAGCCCCGCTCAAGCCGATGCCGCCTCGCGTGACTGCATGAAAAAGACTGGTATAATACGTCTGCCTCTAAGTGCGTACTGCGGCGGACAAAAACTATGACTTTTACTCATTCCCTGGTGCTGATTTTGCTGGCGTATTTGTTTGGCTCGCTGCCCATCGGCCTCTTGGTGGGGCGGATGGTTAAGGGCATTGACGTGCGCGATTACGGCAGCGGCAATATCGGAGCGTCGAATGTCTGGCGCATCATGGGGCCGCTGTGGGGGACCGCCGTTTTTTTGTTTGACTTCTGCAAAGGCTACTTTCCGACGGTGCTGACAACCCGCGTGGCCGAGCATCATCCCGGCATCACGCCCTGGCTGCCGGTGGTGGTCGGGCTGGCGGCGATCCTGGGGCATAACTTCAGCCCGTTCCTGCGCTTCAAGGGCGGCAAGGGCGTAGCGACTTCGCTGGGAGTGGTGTTTGGGTTGTCGCCCACAGCCGCCGCCGTGGGCTTTGCGATCTGGGGCGTTTGCTTGTTCGCCACGCGCTATATTTCGGTGTCGTCTATGATTGCGGCGGTTATCACATCGGCAGTTTTGATTTTCTTCCACCATGACCTGCCGCATGTGCTGTTTGCGATCTTGGTGGCGCTGTTTGTCGTTGTGAAGCATCGCCCAAATATCGCCCGGCTAAAGGCCGGCACGGAGCCGAAAGTGCGAGCCAGAGCATGACGCCAAAACTTGTTCTTGCATCCACATCCCCGCGCCGCCGGGAATTGCTAAGGCTTTTAGGGCTGCCGTTTGAGGTTGTCGCCAGCCGCTACGATGAAGAATTGATAGACCCGGCAGGCATGACGCCGCCGGAGTATGTGACTCAGCTTGCACAGGGCAAAGCGGAAGAAGTGGCAGGCCGCACGGACGGCGACGCGCTTGTCCTCGGCGCGGACACGACGGTTGTCTTAGACGGCTGGTTCCTGAACAAGCCCGCCGATGCCGCTGACGCCCGCCGGATGCTGCGGGCGCTGAGCGGGCGCACCCACGAAGTTTACACCGGCCTCTGCCTCATCCACGGCGGCGTTTTGACCACTAATTTTGCCCGCACCGAAGTGGCCTTTGACACTCTTAGCGACGCCGTTATTAGCGCGTATGTCGCCACGGGCGAGCCGCTGGACAAAGCCGGCGCTTATGGCATCCAGGGCAAAGCGCTGTCGTTTATCCCGGAAATCCACGGCGACTACTTCAATGTTGTTGGTTTGCCATTAGAGTATTTACGCAACCTGCTCCTGCCATATTTCCCCGACGTCGCCCCTGCCCCACCCCAGCCAACATTTCCCGATCCCCTCCGCTACGGCAGAATCAACGATAAATTCGGATCGGGCTTCGGATTGGGCTGAGGGCCAGCCACCAAACAACAGTATGAAGCAGGCATTCTGATTAAGCCCCTTCATGCCGTGTGCCGGGCTGCCATGACCACCGTAACGCCCTAATGCCTTTCTGCGGATTGGAGATAAGCCTCGATTTTGGGATGCGCGTCTTCACCTGCCCAGGCCGCTGCCGTGAGACCGTTCCTATCCTTAGCATCCACCGATGCACCATGAGCGACCAGCAACTTGACGAGCGATCCCGAGCCATTACAGGCTGCCCTCATTAGCATCGTCCATCCGTCTTTTTCGGCTGCGTTGGAATGCCCGCCGTGTTCCAGAAGCGTCTTTGTCATTGCTACCTGACCATCATCCACGGCATACCACAAAGCAGAACCGCCGACCGAGTTCACCACGTTGACCTTCGCGCCATGAGCGGCAAGAAGCGCTACGCTCTCCGCATGATGCTTGGAGGAAGCGAGCGTCAGCGGGGTATCACCGTGATCGTCGGGCTTGTTGACAGACGCACCACGGACAATCAGCAAAGGCGGACGGCGCCGCGAAGGGTAGGCGAAACACGCGAAAGGTGATGGTGAAGGAGGTCATCCCATTGGGGTGTAGCAGGTAGGAGACGGGTTGAGCGTCATTGGGATCGCTTCCCGCGTTTAAGAGCCGCTTGACGTTAGGCAGGTCACGGCGAAACAGGGCTTCGGCCAGCGGCGACCTGGGCATCTGGGGCACGGGACGGGATGCCGTGAGAGACCAGAGCCAGCCCCGCGAGCAACAGGACGGCGGCGAATGACGCGACTAACACGGCGTATTTTTTCCTGGGACGTTTCATAGATTGACTATTATAAATTCAGACCCGTGTCCCCCCAAAAGTTGCGCGGGGCAGGCTTCAACATTCAGCGTCTAGTTCGCCCTTCGTTCAAGGGGCGAACTACCATACCATCTTCAAGGTTGCCTCACTAATCAACGCGAGTTCTTGCAAACGCGCGTTGATCCCAGCATCAGGATCAACGCCTGTCCAATCCTGGTGAGCGTTGGTGCCATAGACGCTGGCCCATATTCGATCAACAAGCGGGCCACGTTGGGAGCGACAAGTTCGGCCCGCATCGCTTCGTGGTTGTTTTCCTGGCCTGCCGCTATGAACAACGGTGTTTGACCGAAGTTGTCTTTCGGATCAGGGTCGGCTTCTGCCTCAAGGAGTAGACGCGCACATTCAGGACGATTATGCTCGGCAGCAAAATGCAGTGGCGTCCAAGAATTACCCACCTCTGCCACAACACGCTTGGCGTTAAGGCAGTCAAGCCGAAGGCATCCAGAGCATTTACGTCCTGGCCTTGATCGAGGAACGCGGAAACTGCGGGGTGATCGCCAGAGGCAACAGATTGATGCAGGGTGCCATCTCTTTTGTTGCTCATGCGTAACCTTTGTCCCTTTGATCCTGATTCACTCTTCTTTGAGGACGCGAGCTCCGCTCAAGACGCGATCTGTGCCAGTCTGTCAGTTCCAGCCACAAGCGCTCGATCTGCGGAAGATCGTCGGCAGTTGCCACCCATATCGTGATGTTCATAACTTCTGAGGCTTCCTGCGCGGCAAATTGCTCTAAGAAACCGTTTTCTTAACCTGAGCTAAATATAAAGATGTCAGGTACGTCTTGGTACGCCCCCCGCCCTGCCGAGCGAGTATTGCTTCGATCCCATCAAAGAGGTCACGTTTATTAGCCGGCAGCAGCGCTTGATGATCAGAGTACGTCTCCAGAAGCTGTAGATATTGCTCAGTCGTGTACCATTTCTTCCAGGAAAACTGCATCACACTCACTTCTCCGAAAAGGTGTGACTGTTCAATCTCTTCCTGCCATCTCGAAATCCTTGAGCCTTGCTCCTTGCCCCGTCCTGCGGGATGATGAGTGGCATAAGGATGGGCTTGACCAGGCAACATAAACTTGTGGTAGACCGCTTGTATTTCTTGGCCTACTACGCTTTGATCGTCGGCTTCATTGTTCCAGAACAAGGCCAGCCAGCCATTTTCCGTCAGCGCCTCGGCGGACTTTGCATACCGAACTTCAGGAGACACCCAGTGGAAGGCAGTCGCGGATATGACCAGATCAAACTGGCCTGTCGCAACTGGCCAATCCTCAAATGAGGTCGTTTGGATGTCTACGAGCGGGAAAGCAGCAAGGTTTTTAGCGGCGAGTTGAGCCAGTCTTTGTCCTGGCTCAAGTGCGGTGAGGCGGCAGCCTTGACGGGCGAACGGCAGAGTAGCCTGACCCGTTCCGCAGCCAATCTCTAGGATGCGCCTTGGCTTCCCGCCAAGAACTGAATTGACGGCTTTGACCAACTCGGGTGGGTAGCTCGGACGGACGGCGTCATACAAATCCGCGACGCCATCAAACGTCATGTTCAGTAGTTCAGTCATTCTGAGGCTTCACTCTCATCCAGATATGGGCCATAAGTCGTCTTGTATGGAAAAAGGTTCAACTCAGGTGAGCGGAAGAAGGCGTTGAAGGCTTCCTCTTTGCCGAAGATAGTTGTGTACAGGCAGCACAAAAAAACTATGGTTCATCTGCCCCTATCAGTTCACCGCATCTATCGGTTCACCGCATTGCACGTCCTCAAAAGCGCTCATCACTTGCTCCAGTTGATCCCATACCCACGGCTGCCGACAGTTTCCCAGCGGCAAAAACAAGTTTTGCAGCACGGAGAGGCGATAGTCGTGCCACAGGTTTGTCCAAGTGTAACCTTCCACACCCACTGCCTCAAGGGAGGCATGGTAACGTTGAAGGACCTGCCGCTCACACGAACGTCGCAGATCTATATCACTGAGAAGCAAAACGGCCACATCTCGTATTCCCATCCAGGCACGATAATCGTGCCAATCAACGATCACGACACCGCCCCCACTGCCCGAATGCGGCAACAGGAAGTTCCCGAGATGCGCGTCGGGATGGCACAAAGTCAGAGCGCTCAAACGAGCACGCGAAACAAGCAGGGGCGGAGCTGCGACAAGCGCACGCCCATAGATGCGCCGCCAGTGCTGAGGGAAGCGGTCGCCGAAAATGTCCACCATTTCCTCGTAGCGCCGCTCATTCCCAGCACAATCTTCCGCAAAAGCTGCCTCCGCTGTCGTACCAACTATGTTCTCTAAATCGGATTGCCCCCACAGGATGGCATGAAGGCCCGCAAGTGCCTGGGCGATCTGGCCGAGGAGCAAGGCGTCCACGGTAAAGGATCGGCACCATTGCCAGGCCCAGCATCTCCGCCCACTCTGCGGTTTCGTTCCAGGACAAGCATTCGTTCTGCTCGTTCCAGATCGAGAACAGCAGGAAGTAACTGGGCAGCCCCGCGTAGTGAATGGAATGCTGGGCGTAGAGGTTCTCGCCGCACAGCCGCCAGCCTTCAGGGACTTCGTGCGCAATTTGGGCGTGCAGGCTCTTCACCATGCTGCGCTCTGCTCCCGTCAGAAAATCCAAAGAGCGGGCGTGGATGTGGTCACGGTACAGGCTCGTGTTCTCGCCGTCCATCTTGACCGTCACGACCACCTCTTGTCCCTCAAAAGCGCTGAGATTTTCCAGTGTGCGGTCATCTTTCGTCGGATTGCTCCACGGCAGGTGATGTGTGCGCGGATAGCGAACATACGAAACAAACCGGTCCAGCACCCTGCCCTGACTGAGTATCTTCTGCACCGATTCGTCGCTGAACAGCTCGCCCCGCAGCCGCGTTCCATTGGAAAGAAGAACATTGCCCCACTTGTCGTAGGAAGCGTCATCGTAAAGATGCGGAGGCAGAAGAACATGCGTGATGCCCGCCGCCGACCGAACCTCGTCACAGGTGAGTACGGTTTGTTCGGCGCGAATGTGGCAGAGACCGCAGAGACTCGCCCCGTTGTCTAAATAGTAGCCGCCATCAGGCCAAAGCCGTCTTTCTAGGATGTGGTGCGCGTCAAGCGCCGCCGCGCCGCAGTCAACGCAACGGTGATTATCGCGCCTGAAGACGCCTTCACGAAACTCGTTGCGGGGAAGAAGGTTTTCCAAAATTTTCTGTTATTCCCTTCGTTGTATATCAAGCTAGTCCGCAACGAATGGTGCAGGCATTTCCCCCGCCTGCACCGCCCATGCTATTCTCGTTTCAGTCCTTGACCCGCCTCAATCCTTGAACGGGTCATGCTCGTTCTCGCCGGCCATCGCTACGCCCAACGGCGTCAGCGTGTGCAGAACGCGCACCGAAGCCTTGTGGTGACTCAACACTTCAGGCAGCCGCTTGTATGCCTGCGGGCTTTCATCCGTGCCTGCGCCCCGAAGTTCCACGCCCAGCTTGCCGATCCACTCCATCATCATCTCCCGCGAGACCAGCCCAGGCGCGATCACCTGCTTGGTCTTGTAGTTGATCTTGCCACGCGCCTGTGTGCGGCTCATCGCACGGCCCGCGCCATGCACGGTAGAATGCAGCGCCGCGTTCGCTTCCGCCGATGCCACACCTTCCAAAATGACCGAGCAGTCGCCCATGCTCCCGCCCACAAAGCCGCGCTGACCTGCAAATGCGGGCGTCGCCCCTTTGCGGACAACCATCAGCTCCCTGCCGCCGTGCGTCTCGGCCCAGCCGAAGTTGTGGTGGTTGTGGATCGATTCCAGAACCTTTGCCCCCAGTAGGGACGCAACTTTAGCGCACACCCAGTCGCGGCCCGCATAAGCATACTGCCCTGCCAGTACCATGTGATTGTAGTAGTCCTGGCCTAGATCAGACTTCATGGAAAGCACCAGCGGCTCGGCATCCATGCTGTCCGAAGCGCCGCCTGCCTTCAGAAAGTGCGTGGCCGTTTTGTGGCCTAGCCCGCGTGAGCCGAAGTGAACGCCGACCCAGGTACGGTTCTGCTCATCGCTGAAGAGGTCAACGTAGTGGTTGCCTGAGCCGATGGTGCCGAGCTGCCCCTGCGCCATCTGCTTGAGCGGCTTCAGCAGGGAACCGCGCCACAGATCGCTGTCAAAGAGCGGATGGTCCGTCGGGCCGTCGCTGCTGTTTTTTCGGCCCACTCCGAAGTCTAGGGTGCGCCAGACGTCGTCCATGATACTTTTGATGCTGGCCCGAACTTCGGTCGCAGGAATGTCGAGCAGGCAGGCTTTGTTGCCGCACCCGATGTCGTAGCCGACTGCCGACGGGCTGATGTGTCCGTCATAGGCAAGAACACCGCCGATAGGCACCCCGTAGCCTTTATGTCCATCCGCACACAAAGTCGCGCCGACGACTGCCTCATGCGCGGCGGAGCGCTTGATCTGAGCCAGCGTGTTTTCGTCATGGTCGCCAAAAATCTTGATGTCTTCACTGTTCATAGTTGTCTCCAATAACTCCGAAAAAAGCGGAAGGCAGACGATTTGAACGCCAGCGCTTGCACGCCGCTTCGCCTTCCAAGCGAACTCCCCGCCTCGGAGATTCACCCTCCCTTTTATTTTTGTTTATTATCTTTGTCTAAACGAGACTGACGGGAATCGAACCCGTGTCCTCTGAGCGACAGTCAGAGATGTTGACCGCTACACTACAGTCCCATACCGAATTAGAAATTGGCTCCTCCCTCTGGATTTGAACCAGAACGGATCGAGTAACAGTCGATCATGCTGCCGTTACATCAGAGAGGAACAGGTCCTAAAATTACTATAGCCTGCTGGAAACACAGGAGTTGCCTGCGTTTCCAAACCTAGCCTGCGTTGTTAAATATCAGAGTTAGATATCAAAAGCTCGGCGCGTGTGCTTGTAGTCCTGGCTGCGCTCCCGGACTGTTTCTTCCGCCATCTGTGCGCCAACGCCCGTGACCTGCCAGCCGTTTTCCGAAACCCCGTCGTTCGTCAGCCGCAGGAAGCGGCCTGCGACGGCAAACTTTTCAGGAAGCCAAGCCATTTGACGCACTGGGCCTCGCGCCAGCCAGCACTGGCGGTAGTAGTGAATATAGCCTGACATGATTTTCTCCTTTTCTTGATCGTATGTCCGTGCTTTTACCGTGAGGCTACTTGAACTGCTTCTGCATAAACATATAAAAAGACAAACAAAAACGGCCTCTCGCGGGATGCGGGAGGCCGAAGGGTTTACTTTAAGTGGAACGAAAACTGCGTGTCAGCAGATGCGTTTTCCTTTCTGTAAACTCCTCGGCGCTCCTGGTGCGCTTTGAGAACCCGGACGCAGATCATCCAAGCCGAGCAAGCCAGTACGATTGCCAAACAAATTGATATGGCTGAGGCGTGACAAGCCAGCGGATAAAGCAAAGCTGTCCTGGGCCGTTATGCAAATGTCGTTTATTGTTGTCATTACCATCTTCATCTTACCACAGATTTCAAGCAAACAAGCACACAAATAGAACTATTTTTACACGTCATGGCTGTCGGTGACGTTTTTGGCGAACAAGTACGGATCGCCAATGTATTTGAGGCAGACGCGCCCGACTTTGGGATCGGTGCGCTCCGAGGCGGGCTTCACGACAACGCCTTCGCGGATGTGGTCCGCGCCAAGCGTCGTCGCCCCTTCCGACAAGGCTTTGATCGCCGCCAGGTCATACGGGCCACGGTGCAGCACCGGCACCGCCGGCACGCCGAACTCCGCGCAGGCCGCCAGAAACGGGTCCGCGT
>CAXTRL010000001.1:60068-63242 GCA_964246575.1 uncultured Armatimonadales bacterium | reverse complement strand
AAGTCGCTCAAACCACCAACAACCTCGACGCCGCTTTAAGCGTTGTCGTGCGCCGCGCCCAGCAGATGGCAGGCGCCGACGGCGCAGTGATCGAAATCGCCGAAGGTGAGGACATGGTTTATCGCGCCGCAAGCGGAACCGCCGCCGGCCACATCGGCCTGCGCCTGCGCCGCAGCACCAGCTTGTCGGGGCGGTGCGTCGCGGAAGGCCGCCTGCTTTCCTGTGAGGACACCGAGAATGACCCGCGCGTGGACCGCGAAGCGTGCCGCCGCATTGGGGTGCGCTCCATGGTCGTCGTGCCGCTTCAATACCTGGGCAGCACGATCGGGGTACTGAAAGTGTATTCCGCTGCGCCCCAGGCGTTCGGCACGGACGTGCTGCCGCTGCTGGCGCTGATGGTGAGCATGATCGTCGCCGCGATGAGCGCCGCTGCGGAGATCGAGGCGAGGCAGGCGCTTTCGGTCAGCGAAGAGCGGCAGCGGTTCGCGCTGGAAAGTGCAGGCATCGGGACTTGGCACTGGGAAATCCCCGGCAGCCGTGTGATTTGGTCAGACCAGTGCAAGGCGCTGTTCGGTTTCCATGCCGAGACGCCCATGACCCGCGACTTGTTTTTCGACCGCATCCACCCGGACGACCGGGAATCAACTCAAAAGGCGGTGAACTGGTCGCTGGCTGAGGGCGCTGCTTATGACATCGAGTACCGCGTGGTGTGGCCCGATCAGTCCATCCACTGGATCGCGGCCAAAGGCCAGGGCTACCAGGATGAAGCGCGGCGGGTCACGCGCTTCGAGGGCATGGTTCACAACATTGATGAGCGAAAGGCGGCGGAAGCGACGCTGCGCGAGGCGGCGGAGCAGCAAAAGACGCTGCTGCGGGACGTGCTGCTGAGCGTGACCGGAGGCAGGCTGCGGCTGGCTGAAACCGAGGCCGACTTGCCCGCCCCGCAGCCGGAAGCGGGCAAGCCGATCCCGCTGACGGCCACCGAGGGTCTGCGGGCAGTGCGGCAGGCGGTTAAAGACGCGGCGATCGGGCTGGGTTTTACCGACGAGCGGTGGCAGGATTTGATGACGGCGGCGTCGGAAGGCGGGATGAACGCAGTGACGCACGGCGGGGGGCAGGGGGAAGCGGCGGTGTCTACCGACGGGCGCAGCGTGGTGCAGGTACGGGTGCGGGACTGGGGTGCGGGGATCAACATGGAAAACCTGCCCAATGCGGCGCTGGCACGCGGCTGGAGTTCAACGGCGTCGCTGGGACATGGACTGGTAATGATGCTCCAGTCGGTGGACCGTTTATGGCTCCTGACGGGGCCAGGCGGAACAACGGTAGTCGTGGAGCAGGACCGCGAAGAGCCGCCTCCCTCCTGGCTGTAGGCGGTGGGGCGGGCCGCTTCCGGGAAAGCAGCAGCCGCGTTTATGAACGAATATGAACGAAAATGATCCGATGAGCATTCTGATGAGCAGAAGAATACCCACAGCCGAGGAGCGCTCCCGCCTGCTGGTGGAAGGCATGAAAGAGTATGCCATGATCCTCTTGGACGCCGAAGGCCGCGTCACGAGCTGGAGTGCAGGCGCGGCGTGTGTCCTGGGCTGGGCTGAGGGCGAGGTGCTAGGCCAGTCCGCCGACTTAATCTTCACGCCCGAAGACCGCGCGGCAGGCGTGCCGGCGTTGGAGATGAAAGAAGCCGCTGCCGAGGGCAAGGCGATGGACCTGCGCTGGCACATGAAGAAGGATGGCTCGCGGTTCTTCGCTGATGGCATTATAGAAGAATTGCGGGACGAGGCGGGGGAAACGTGCGGATTCGTCAAAGTGCTTCGGGACGCCACACAGCAGGCCGAGCACAGGCGGCACGATCAGTTCCTGGCAGACATGGCAGAGCGGGCACAGCGGCTGACCGATCCTAACGAAGTCATTGCCGACGCCGTGCGCTCCGTCGGAATCTTTCTCGGCGTCGGGCGCTGCGTCTTCGGCGACATCGACCTCTTTGCCGATACTTGCACGATTGCCGCCGACTACTGCGCCGATGAAACCGTGGCGAGCATCGTGGGCGTTTTCCCTTTCTCCGCGTTTGGCCCGTTCGTCGTCGCCGAGTATCGCGAGGGCCGCGCCGTCGCCGTGGACGACGTGCGCCTCGACCCCGTTCGAGTGATAGGCGAGAACGTCGCCCCGTATGAAGCCATGGGTATCCGCGCCCACATCACCGCTCCCGTCGTACATTCTTCGCGCCTTGTCTCCGTCGTCGCCGTCCATGCCAGGGTGCCTAGGCATTGGACGCCTGAAGAAATCAAACTTCTCCAGGCTGTTGTGGCGCGGACGTGGCTGACTGTGGAAGTGCTGCGTCAGCAGCACGCCCTGGTGCGGGAAGCGGAAGAACTGCGGGCCGCACACGGGCGAACGGCGGCTATCTTGGAAAGCATTACCGACGGTTTTATGGCGCTCGACCGCGAGTGGCGCTTTACCTACGTCAACGACCAGTCCGGGCGGATCATGGCACGAAAGCGAGAGGATCTGCTGGGCCGCGTCTTTTGGGACGAGTTGCCTGCTACTGTCGGCTCCGTGTTCGAGCGCGAGTACCGCCGTGCCGTGGCCGAGAGCATCCCCGTTACTTTTGAGGAGTTCTACCCGCCGCTGAACGCCTGGCTGGAAGTACGGGCCTACCCCTCCTCGGGCGGCTTGTCCGTGTTTTACCAGGATGTCACCGCACGCAAAGCCGTGGAAGTGGAGCGTGAGCGCCTGGCCGAGCGCGAGCGCAACATCGCCCAGACGCTCCAATCTGCGCTGACGCCCGCCCTGCCTGAGCGCATTCCAGGGATGGCGCTGGCGAAGTATTACGAGGCGGCACTGGAAGAGTCGGGGGTCGGCGGCGACTTCTACGACGTGTTCCCCGTGGACAAGGCTTGCACGGCCCTGGTGGTCGGGGACCTTGCGGGCAAGGGCCTCGCGGCGGCGTCTCAGGTGGCGACCGTGCGGAACATGCTGCGCTTTGCCTTGTACCGCGCCCGGACGCTGGTCGGCGCACTCCAAAGCTTGAACTCGCTCCTGGCGGAGCAGGGTCTGCTGTCTGGCTTCGCCACGCTGTTTGTCGGGGTCTACGACGGCGGCACCGGGACGCTGACCTATGTAAACTGCGGGCAGGAGCCTGCCCTGGTGCGGCGGGCGGGGACAGGCCGGGTAGAA
>CAXTRL010000001.1:56263-60058 GCA_964246575.1 uncultured Armatimonadales bacterium | reverse complement strand
GTCGTTTGAGGACGCCGTCTTCGAGGAACGGACGGTGGCGCTTTCGCCTGGGGATGCGCTGGCGGTGTTCACGGACGGCCTGACGGAAGTGGGCAAGTCCCGCACGGCGATGCTGGGCATCGAGGGCGTGGCCGACCTTCTGGCATGGGCGGATGTTCCTGATGAGGTTGTCGGTGCCGAAGCGATGGCCGAATACCTGGCGCGGCGGCTGGTCGCGGGCGTGGACGCGGCGGCTGAGGGCGGCGTCATGCGCGATGACATGTGCCTCTTAATCGGGGTCACAGAGTAAGCCTGCGGCTTTCAGCCTCGCGTTCAGCTTTTCAGCCTCGCGTTCACTTCAGAAATATCGCGCAATCCGGAAATATCGCGCAGCAGAATTTCGGGCAGTTGCGCCTATCTTGAAAATTAGGTAATGGCTTGATGCCAGTTGTTCTCGGTAAGCTGTCAGGTGTCAAATACGCTGAAGTTGACAGGTAATCGTGAAGGCAGCGCTGGTTGTTAATCCACCGACTTCCACTGGAACAAAAGCAGCGCGAGATAGAAAAGGCCGTGGAAGTCAGCCGGCGCAACCGGCCCCATGCAGGGCGCATCTGCCGGGAATGGTCGCGCGTGACGGAGCTAATGGTCGCGCGTGACGGAGCTGTGGAAAGGGGCGACTGACGAAGAGCGGGAAGAGCTAATGCAGGCAATGGTGATCCGGATAGAGATGGGCGAAAAAGAAGAAGGAGCCTGCGAAGTGGCACTCATGCCGCAGGTTCCTTGTCTTGCTTCTAAAGCGTTAAGGCTAACAATAATTTCCCCGTCCTCATGATCAAAACCACGCCTCGGCGACCTCTGGGGATACGGCGGGGAAGAATATCTAAACCCATAGAACTTGGTCAGCAGAATGAAAAATCATATCGGCCTCTCTTGCTCGCTGCTTCCATCCATCAACTGCTGGACCGTTGCAGTGGATAAGAGGAGGCGCTTGCCACTCGGCTCCGTTTCCCGGAAGCCGAAGCCAAGACCCGTATACCACTTTTTTGCCTCCTGATCCAATGTGATCAATGACAGCGCATCCACCGGCACTTGCTGGGTTGCTTCAAGCATTTGCGTCATCAGCCTGAGAAGCAAGCGCTTTCCGAATTCCTACGGTCGCTTCGGAATCGTTCTCTTCACCTTCTGAGACAAGATCCACAGGGGCCGGGGAAATGGTGTAATAAGCAATAATCTTGGACGCCCAGGATTAAGCACGACGCCCCAGGATTAAGCACGACAACCCAAGTCGATCCATACGCTTGGGACGAGCCATAATGCAAAAGAAAGCCGTTCATGCTGCTTTTTCCGCAGCTAAACGACTTTCTATCGTGGTGAGAGGCGATTGGTTCGACAAGCGACATTGTCACCAGCTGGGCTTCTGGTCGGCGAAGTCCTTATATTCGGCAAAAGCGGCCCGCAGTGCTTTAGTCGGCGGCTGAGGATTGCTTAGAATGCGACGGATGCCTTCAGCCTCTTCGCGAGAGACAGCAACGCGCTGGCGGCATGGAGCCGGTGCGGTTGCTTCGTCATTTATGCAGTGGAAATCCGTGCAGGTTTTCGGCAGCGTCTGTGGCATTTTCGTTTCGGCCTTTCCCAGTCTTCCGCGCTCCATGACAGCCACTTTCGCGGCTTTTCAACAGTAGCTTTAGAAAGAAGGAACCTGCGAAATCGCGGTGATTTCACAGGTTACTTTTTATGGGTTGGAACTAACTTCCAGAATGGGAGCGGGAAGGGAAGTAACTACCACATTTAACCCCCGTTGCCATGATCTGCCACTCTTTATCCCTACTGGCGGTCAGTGCCGGACGAAGCGATTACGCCCGGCGGTTTCCCACGCTGCTTCTGGGCCTACTGCCAAGCAGAATAAGTTTTTATAGGAGTGAGTCTTCGTTGACAGAAAAAGAAGTGGCACAAAAAAGTGGGAGAAAAAGAAGTGGCGGGGCCCGACGGAGGCGGCGTGTCAGACCCCGGCGATACCTGTACGTCCTTGCTATTGGCCCGTCAAGAGCAAACCAAGCGAAAGAGGCTGACGAGCGGGAATTCCATTTCCCGTAGCACCGGAGCCAAGCACAGAAGACAAACGCCAAAGCAGGCCGATGAAAAGTACCTGCCGGGTGATTGTCTTTCTCATTGTCGGTAGGGAAAGCTCTTTGCAAGAGACCCAACAAGCCTCAAAGTAAACTTACAATCTGCAGAATAAATTTCCAAGCCGCAGAATAGAATAATAAGCAAATGCTTCAGAGAATGGGACAATCTCCGTTCTAAAATATAATAAGTGAAACCTGCATCAAAACATGGTATTAAAACACAGTACTAAAACACAGTATAAAAACGTGTATCGAAGCGTTCGCTTGCGCTGAGAAAGTCTATTTGTTGATGCCTGAAAAACACCGAATTTTGATTGTCGACAACGACATGTCTGCTCGAATGGCCGTTGTTCAAGCTTTGCAGGCAGAAGCAGTGACAGTTATGGGGGCGGAAGCCGACGTGCTGGAAGTCAGCACCGCTGCCGCCGCACGCCAGGCTCTGCAAGACGAAGAGTTCGCCTGCGTCTTCCTTGACCATGATCTCCCTGACGGGACGGCACCAGACTTGCTTTTAGAGATGCGTGAGCGGGGACTAATCACTCCCGTGATCATTCTCACGGGACAGCGCGATGCACAGGCCGTCGCCGAAGTCATGAGCGCGGGGGCAATCGACTATTTGCCCAAAGACCGGCTGCACCCCGATCTCGTGGCCCGGTCTTTGCGCGCCGCTTTGCTGTTCCGCCAAGCCCAGCGCGAGAGGCAAGCGATCTTAAGCGATTTGCATGTCCGCGACCGGGCTATTGCTGCCGCCTCCAACGGCATTGTGATCGCAGATCCGCGCCTGCCGGATTGCCCGCTTATTTACACGAACGCCGCATTTCTTGCCATGACGGGCTATACCGAAGCGGAGGTGATCGGGCGCAACTGCCGCTTTCTTCAAGGACCGCAGACCGACAGGGCCGTCCTCGCTGAACTGCGCGATTCCATTCAGCAGGAGCAGGCGAGCCAAAACCTGCTTCTGAACTACCGCAAAGACGGGACGGTTTTCTGGAATGAAGTGACAGTCGCCCCAGTGCGGGACACGCGCGGCATACTCACTCACTTTGTCGGCATCCAGACCGACGTGACAGCACGGCATGAGGCTCAGAATGAACGGGCGCGACTGCTTGCTCAGGAACAGGCTCGTGCGGACCGAGAAGCGCTGCTCAATCGCATCAGCCAGGCGCTGCGGAACATGGCGGACCCAGAGCAGATCTTGGAGGCGGCAGTGCAGGAGTTGGGGCGGGCGCTCAAGGTAGACCGGTGTTATTTCTCTTCTTATGACCAGATCACAGACACCGTGAGGACCGGGCCTGAATGGCATCGCAGAGAGCTTCCGCCTCTCGCGGGCAAGTACATGATGTCTGCTTTCGCCATCAGCCAAGATCTGGATCACGCCATCAGCCGGGATCTTTACCCCAAGGCAGGAAGTACCCAGGTCGTGACGGATACAAGGGAAGATCCCATGCTGAGAACCCTGGGCATTTGTGCGCTAATGCGGGGTTTTGTCACCTCAGAATCCTCTCTGATGGCCCTCTCGGCGGTGATGACGGATGGCCCGCGTGAATGGACGGCTGAGGAAGTGCTGCTGCTGGAAGCGGTGGCGGCTCAGACCCAAAGCGCACTGGAAGCGGTACGGGTGCAGCAGCGTGAACGCCGCATCGCTGAGCATCTTCAGGCCGCGCTCCAGCCTAGGTTGCCGACGAATGTG
>CAXTRL010000001.1:55714-56253 GCA_964246575.1 uncultured Armatimonadales bacterium | reverse complement strand
CGAAATATTACGAAGCCGCCTTGGAAGAGGCGGGAGTCGGCGGGGACTTTTACGACGTGTTCGCTATTGAGAAAGGGCGGACGGCGCTGATTTTGGGCGATCTGTCGGGCAAGGGACTGGCAGCGGCGGCCCAAGTCTCGACGGTCAGAAACATGCTGCGGGCCTTTTTGTACTCTAAGCCCACGGTGGCGGAGGCTGTGACTGAGCTAAACCGTGTCCTCGCGGAGAACAACCTGTTAACCGGCTTTTGCACATTGTTTGTGGCGGCCTTTGACAGTGGGGCGCGCGAGTTGAAGTATGTCAACTGCGGGCAGGAACCTGCCCTCCTGCGGCGCAGCAGGACAGGTTCCATCGCTCTGCTCTCTCCAACCGGCCCCGTTCTCGGCTCAATTGAAAATGCCGAGTTCGCGGAGGAGACTTTGAGGCTTGTACCGGGAGATGCCTTGGCAATCTTCAGTGATGGCCTGACCGAAGTTGGCCGCAGCCGGACGACCATGCTTGGCATTGAAGGCATCACAGCCTTGTTTGAGAAAAGTGCT
>CAXTRL010000001.1:52838-55614 GCA_964246575.1 uncultured Armatimonadales bacterium | reverse complement strand
GACCTAGAGAAAAGTGCTGACCTAGAGAAAAGTGCTGACCTAGAGAAAAGTGCTGACCTAGAGAAAAGTGCTGGAGAGGATAAAACAGCGGGGAGTAAAAAGGTGAATAAAAGGACGGCGGCAGAGATGGCTGAGTGTGTAGCACTGAGCCTCATTGAAGGCGTGGACGCAGCGGCTCAAGGCGGCTTCATGCGAGATGATGTCTGCCTTCTGGTAGCCGTTGTCGAGGGCGTCGCAACAGCTTGTATCGAGGGCGTCGCAACAGCCTGACCAAGGCTGATCTCCAGAAAGGCGGAAAATCCTATATTCACTCCACTCTTCACTGTTACGCTGAATGTTCCCGAAGGTGACTTCTACATCAAAATGATCCGTCAGGTCGGGCGCACTTTCGTAGAACATCATGCGTGTGATGCTGAGGATGCTGATGACCTCGAGATGATCATCGGCGAGCTATGTGCGAATGTGACGCGCCATGCTCGTTCAGAAAAAGGCCACTACTGCGTTACGCTGGAGCACCACGGCGATTATGTCGCCTTGATCGTCGCCGACGAGGGGCCGGGGTTTTGTATCGAGGAGATTGCTGCCGTGGGTTCTTTGCGCCTGGACAAAGGCGAGACGATGCGTTATGGCGGCTTTGGCCTGCACCTAGTGGACACTTTGGCGGACCAGATGGACATCGCGTCTTCTGAGGCAACAGGAACGACGGTGCGTGTGCAGAAATGTCTCAAGCAAGCCGCTTTGCTGCCGGCACTCTTTCAGTGAATAAGAATTAACCCATAAACGCTGACGTGTTAAATTAGGACACTGCCGGGCAAGGTAGTGACTCAATACGAGTTGTTCTTGTTGTTCTTGTTGTTCTTGTTGTTTTTGGATCTGCCAATGTTGTAATCTTGGAGTGATGCACAGCATCGTCTTCACATTTGCCTGTTGCTCAAGGGTTCTTGACGGGTCGCTCAAAATCAAGAACAACTGGTATCAGACCACTACCACGAAATGATCCTGCGGGTTTCAGCCTCCGCAGGGTCGCTCGATGGTTTGTTAGCCTCAGAAGGCCAGGTGGGAGCGGGTGACAAGCTAAGTTCCATTTATCCGCCTGAACCTCTTGCCTTCGAGGCGGTTAGCTTCCGCTTCAAAACGCTCAAGGGCGGGCAGAGCCGGGCGAAAATATCGCGCACTCAGCGTAAAGCCTAAAAGGCTCCCGTCCAAGCGGAATCTGCTGAAGGTGAGAGCGTCCATCTCCCAGAGCGAGAAGTCCTGTTCGTAGGAGTTATCATGTAGCCGCCAGTAGAGATTGCCGGCGTGAAAGTTAGTATTGGATCGAGAATCAGGGCTCCATGCCCACTGGACGAGCGCGGCCATAGCAGCGAGATCATTGGGCGTCCCCGCGATGCAGCGGCGCGGCATGATTGTCATGATTTGTCTTGTACAGGCAAGGCGGTTCGTAATGGGTGGCCGAGATCAGCACCTTGCGGGGCGGGGCGGGGCGGCTGTGGATTGTCTCGCCAGATATTGCAGCAGTCGCGGTGAATGACAGCACTGCTTGCGACCGCGATGGCTGAACAGGGTGACGTGAAGGCTGCTACAAGCGGGGCAGCAAGGCAAAGGAGGTTCCATGCCAGACAGTGTACCGTCACTTATCTAGTACCGCTACCCAACAAGCACTCTGTGAAATAGGACATTACCTATACGTTTACACCGCGTCCGTCCGCTTTCTTGAACACCCCTGAGCAAAATTGGTATCATTTCTTGTTGCCGGTTCGCCAAAGCATGTTTTCCAAAGGCACTATGCCCCGGCTGGCTTTGTCCAAGCCGTCTGAAGCTATCAGCGTCATGCCGTGTGCGAGCGCCGCGTGACGCAGCGTGAGAACATCGGCCTTTGCGCTGATATGTGCCTGGATCTCATCGTGACACACCATAACTTCGTGGATGGCGATCCTGCCTTTGATGCCCATTTCATGGCATTGACTGCATCCGACAGGGGCGTAAAGACGCTCCGGTGGAGAAGTAAACAAGGCTTGTTCCTCCGGCGGCGGCGCATAAGCGCGGCGGCAGTGCAGGCAAAGGCGCGGGACTAGCCGCTGCGCGATGACCCCGGCAAGCGATGAGGCGATCAAATACGGAGCAACCCCTAAATCCTGAAGGCGGCTGACCGCACTGGCCGCCTCGTTGCAGTGCAAAGTTGACAAAACCAGATGCCCAGTCATCGCCGCGCGGAACGCAATGTCTGCGGTCTCGCTGTCGCGGATTTCGCCGATCAAGATCACATCCGGGTCCTGGCGCAGAATGGCCCGAAGCTGGCGGGCAAATGTCAATCCTGCCTTTTCGTTGACGCTGGACTGACTGATACCCTCAATCTGATATTCAATCGGGTCCTCACAGGTCAAAATGTTTTTGCGTCCTCGCCCGTCTCCGCCTTCAGCGATCAAAGTGTTCAGCGCCGCGTAAAGCGTTGTCGTCTTGCCGCTCCCGGTCGGACCTGTCACCAGGACAATGCCGTGCGGCTTGTGAATGAGCTGGGTGAAAGCACGGGTGTTGTCCGGCGACAAGCCGAGGCTGTCAAGCTGAAGGCAGGCGACGGTGCGGTCGAGAATACGAATGACAACCCGCTCGCCGAAGTGGGTCGGCAAAGTCGCAACCCGCATGTCAACCGTCTTTTCGGCGACCCGCAGCGTGATATGACCGTCCTGCGGCAGCCGGCGCTCCGCAATGTCTATTTCCGCCATGACTTTCAAGCGTGACGTGACTGGGGCGAGAAACGATGCGGTCACGGCACGAA
>CAXTRL010000001.1:0-52828 GCA_964246575.1 uncultured Armatimonadales bacterium | reverse complement strand
CCCGGTATAAAATCAAGAACTCGCCCTGACACGGCTCGATATGGACGTCGGAAGCCCCACGATAAACGGCATCGGCCAGCATCGTGTTGACAAACCGAATAATCGGCGCTTGGTCGCTTTGGCGCAGCAGCTCACGCGCGTCCACCGTGTCTATGGCCTCGCCGCGTGCCATTGGCATCACGTTTGCCTGCTGCAAAGCATCCGACATGACTGCGTCATGGACCACGTCCTGAACATCGTGATAAGCGCGTTTCAGTGTCCGTACAATGGCGCTTTCGCTGGCAAGCAGCGGCTCGACCCGGCGGCGGGTTTCACGCTGCACCCAGTCAATCGCTTCAATGTTCCAGGGGTCCGCCATCGCCACCCGAAGCCGCTTTTGATCGATGTCATCGGTCAAAGAGAGGGGTACCATCTTGTGAAACTGTGCGATCTCATGCGGAATGAGCGACAGCACGAACGGGTCCATCGTTTCGTCTTCCAGGCAGACGTAAGCGACGTCCATCACCAGGCTGCGGGCTTTTGTGACGTCTTCTTCGCTCGCCCAGCCGCGTTCTAAAATGGCTTGTCCAATCTGGCGAGCGGGAACAAGGTCCACTTCCACAAGCTGCTTGACCTGAGCGCGAGTGACCAGGCCACGCGAGATTAAAACATCTTCAATCTGCGTATTCTGGCGGGGCGACGCGCTAATGCTCACGCTCAGCTCGGCCTTTAAAGCGAGAATGCGCCGGGCGACTTCCATCCGCGCGACCAGCTCCGCAGGATCAAGCGGCTTGATTAAAAAATCGTCCGCGCCGGCTTCCAGCGCTTCCACCCGCTCTTCCGGCAGCCCCTTGACGGTCAGCAGAATGACATACGCAGAGCTTGTTCCTTTGCGGCCACGCAGGCGGCGGCAAAGCTCCAAACCATCCATGCGCGGCATCATCCAGTCCGTGATGACTACCGCGAACCGTTCCAAGCTGATGCGCTCCTGCTCAAGCAGGCTCCAGGCTTCCTCCCCATCGCCTCGCAGGGTGACTGTATGCCCTAAATCTTCCAGCGCCGTCGTCAGCACCAGGCCGGAAATCGGATCATCTTCGACGACCAGAATGTTCATAGCGCTTCTTTCCACGGGTCACAAGCCAGGCATTCTTCCAGCACACGGCGAAGCAGGGTCCATTCCGCTTCCATTTGGTCAAGACGTGCCGGAACGTCGGCGAGATCACCAGCTTTCGCGGCCTCTTCGAGGCAAGCCGCCGCTGTGCCGAGCGCCTCCGCGCCGAGGGTACGGCTGCTGCCTTTAAGCGTGTGCGCCTCAAAGCAGACTTGTTCTGCATCCGCCGCGCCGACTGCCACATGCAGCCTTGCCAGGATCGCCGGGGTCAGCCGCAGCGTTTCGACCATGATCCGCCGCTCCAGTTTTGCTTTCCCCATGCAGCTTCGGTGCAGGCGTTCTATGTCCAGCACCGGCAGCTTCTCAGGAGTCGGCAGCTTCTCCAAAAGAGGCGACGCTTTAGAAATCGGCGACGCCGCGGGTAAAAAAAGCTCTTCGGCTGCCGGAGCTGCTCCGGGCGGCACGACCTGGCCCCAGCGCTTAAGCGCCGCCAGCAGCTTTTCCGGGTCTACCGGCTTGGAAACATAGTCATCCATGCCGCAGGCCAGGCATTGCTCGCGGTCCCCCTGCATGTTGTGGGCTGTCATGGCGATGATCGGCAGACGCCGCGCCGAGCCGCGCTCTCGGCTGCGAATTGCGGCTGTCGCTTGACGGCCATCCATCTCCGGCATCTGAACAGACAACCGCACCAAGTCGTACTTTTTCTTCTGAGCCGCTTGGCAGGCCGCCCAGCCGTTGCCCGCGACATCCACTGTGCATCCCCACATTTCCAAAAAGCCCCGTGCGACTTCCTGGTTGATGACGTTGTCTTCAGCCAGCAGAACATGCAGGCCCAATGGCTCCGGCTCGCTTGCCCACGAAGTCGCGGCGGGTTTTTCTTGTCCGGCGCTCGTCTTTTCCAGCGTGACGACCAGCCAGAACTCGCTGCCGCGTCCCGGCTCGCTTTCTACTCCGATCCGGCCCGCCATCAAGTCGGTCAGCCGCAGACAGATTGCCAGTCCCAGCCCGGTCCCGCCGTAGCGGCGCGTAATGCTGCCGTCGGCTTGGGTAAAGCTATCGAAGACCGCCGCTTTTCTTTCCGGCGGAATGCCGATCCCCGTATCGCGCACAGTCAGCCGGAACTCAAGGTGTGTGTCGGTTTCCCGCAGCACAACCCCTGACATGGTCACTTTGCCGCGCTCTGTGAACTTCACCGCGTTGCCGACGAGGTTTGTCAGGATCTGCCGCAGCCGCGCCGGGTCCCCGGACAAAAACGGCGGGAAGCTCGGCGGCAGGAATGACAGCAAATCGAGATTTTTTTCTTCCGCACGCGGCCTCAGAAGGTCTTTAACTTCCTGCATGATCTGCGCCATGCTGAACGGCACACATTCCAGGCTCATCTTGCCGGCTTCGATTTTGCTGAAGTCAAGAATATCGTTGATCACCGTCAGCAGGCTATCGGCGCTGTTTTTGATGGTCGCGGCGTAATGCTCCTGCTGCGGCATCAGGGAGGTGGAAAGCAGCAAATTGGTCATGCCCAGAATGCCGTTCATCGGCGTTCGAATCTCATGGCTCATGTTGGCTAGGAACTCGGACTTCGCTTGGGCCGACGCCAGCGCATGGTTTTTGGCACGAACTAATTCCTGGCGGGTTTGTTCCGGCTTTGTGACATCCCGATAGCTCCAGACCCGGCCCGACGAAACGCGCTCGATTTGAAGCGGACGGGAAGATCTCTCGAATATCCGTCCGTCTTTAAAGTTCAGTACATCAAAGCTTGATTCCTCCGGGTTCTGCTTGAACTGCATGACCGGCGCTAGGAAGAGTGCCGGATCGCAGACCTGCTCCATCATAAACTTCAGTCTCAGTTTATCGTTCTCGTGTTGAAGAATCTCTTCTGGGATACGCCATATCTCATGGAAATTGCCGTTCGCGCACAGTATTTGCCCCTGCGATCCAACGACCAGGAGACCATCTGCCGTGGCTTCCAGCGTTGCATTGAGCTGCGACAGCGTTTCTTCCAGTTTTCGCTGCGCTTCTTTGCTTTGCTTCTCCAACTGCTTCTGCTCAGTGATGTCCAGCCCGATACAGCCTAGGAACTGCCGATTTTCCGTATCTCTGAACGTAAAACGGAACGTCAGCAAGTGCGCGGAGCCGTTTTCAGGACCAGGCGCTTCGGTCAAAGTTTCCGTCTGGTAGTCTTTGGTCAACGCATCCAGCGTATCGGCGTGGATCTGCCTGCCGAGCGCGCTTGGCCACATGTCCAGAGCCGTCCGGCCAAGACACTCTCCCGGCGGCAAGCCGTTGATGCGCTCAAAAGCATCGTTGCAGTAAAGGTAGCGGCCTTGAATGTCCTTGACATACGCAAAAGTCGGGCTGTTATCCATGAACGCTTGAAAACGCGCTTCGCTGCTCCGCAGGGCGGCCTCAGCTTCTCGTTTTCCCGTAATGTCGCACGCGACACCAGTCACGGTGGTCACCTGACCGCTTTCCCCAACTTCCGGTGAATACCAAATCTCAAATGTCGCCCCCCCAATTTCGACACGATCACTGAAAGACTCCCCGCGGTAGGCACGTTCCACATGCGCCAGGACCGCCGGCTGATCGTGGTAAAGATCATAAATGGACCGCCCCACGACCTGGCCCGGCTGTAATCCCATCCGTTCCAGCCCCTTGCCTTCAGAAAGCGTAATTTTCCCCTCAGCGTCCAAACAAAACAAAATCAGCGGCGCTCCCATCACGGCCCGGCGCAGGCGCTCCTCGCTAAAACGCAGCGTTTCTTCGGACTGCTTCCGTGCCGTGATGTCAATGATTGACCCGGCAATACGCAGCGGGCGGCCTTGATCGTCCGCGAAAACTTCACCGTGCAGCAATTTCCAGCGGATTTCTCCGTCTGGAGATACGACGCGCATTTCCAACTTCAGCGGAGACAGTGTTTTGATCGCTTCCACCCGCGCGGCCACTGCCTGCGCCCGGTCGTCCGGGTAAATCCAGGCAAGCGCTTGTTCCCAGACGGTGCTTGCCTGGCTTTGCCCGGTTTCCTCCGCTTTTGCCCCGCTTTGGGACCAGGATACCTGCTGTGACCGCAGGTCATCCTCCCAAAGCGTGATCCCGCCGGCGCGGCACGCAATTTGCAGCTTGGCGTCGCTTTCCCGCAGCCGGGCCTCGCTTTCGCGCAGTCCTGTTTCAACGCCGGCGCACTCCGCAAGGCTATCTTCCATACGCTCGACTGCGAGGCGCAGCTCCAGCAGACTCATGGTCTGGCGGCTCAGCACTTCCAGCGCCTGCGTCTGGGCCGGTGTCAGCTCCCGCGGCACCGTGTCTACCGCGCAGATCGTGCCAAGCGCATGTCCTTCCGCCGTCATCAGCGGCATCCCGGCATAAAACCGGACGTGCGGCTCTCCGGCGACAAACGGGTTGCTGGCGAAACGCGGGTCGCAGGCGGCATCCGGCACCACAAACAGGTCCGGCTGCGCGATGGCGTGGGTGCAGAAAGACACATCGCGGTCTGTTCGCATCGGCGGGACGCCGAAGCTGGCTTTATGCCACTGATGCTCCCGGCTTACAAACGTCAGCATCGCCAGCGGCGTCCCACAGATCGTGGCGGCAAGCTGAACCAGTTCGTCGTATTCCTGCTCCGGCAGGGTGCCGAGTATTTTGTACCGGTCCAGCGCCGCCAGCCGGGCTTCTTCCGCAGCCGAAGAACATCCCTCTTCATTCAAGTCTTCTATCAAATTTTTTATCAAGTCTTCATTCAAATCTATCTGCTGCCTTTTACAACGATTTGTTTTAGTGTCGGCAGCCGGATTGTAATTCTTCAGTAATTGTAACAGGAGGGCTGCCCCGGCAAGACCTGTAAAAAAAACGAAAAACGCCCATAATAACGGGTAATGAAATTATTTTCAGCAGTTATGCCAGCAGTCCGGCCACAAAAGAAGCAGGGCTTTACTTTGCTGGAAACAGTTTTCGCCTTGACGATCTTTACGATGATGGCACTGCTGTTTTCCGCCGTTTTGCCGGTTTCGCAGCGGGCGGCACGTTCAAACGCAGAGTACGCTCAGGCCGCGGCGCTGGCCCAGCATAAAATCGCTCAAATGCGGGCCGCAGGCTTTTTGTCCCTGCAAAGCCCGTCTGCGCTGGCCGCGCTCGGCATCATTGACAGCGGCAGCGCCACCAGTCAGGCAGTCCCGTACACGGCAAGCTTTCTGGCAAGCGATCACCTTTTGGGCAGCGGCGCCGCCGGCAGCGGGCTGTTTCCGGCGGCGGCGACAGCTACGATTCGTGTTGCCGATTATTCTTCGCTCAACACGGCGGTCCCCGCCGGAACCGTAGACAATGTCACTGTCACGCTGTCTTGGCCGGGCGCAAACTCGGCTGGCGGATCATATGCCCTTTCCTGCCTTGTTATACAAATGCCGCATTCTTGATACCGCTTTCGCAAGAAGCAATGCAGGGGAAAGTGAAGTAATGCAGGGGAAAGTAAGCAATGCAGGAAAAGAGAATGGAAGAAAAAAAGCAGAAAAAGCGGCGGCGCGGCCTGACATTAGTAGAAGTTACGGTTGCCACTGCATTGACGCTGCTGCTGATGTTCTGCGCGTTGAACATATATGTTGCCGCCGCCCAGCTTTCCCTCAGCACGGGCGCATCCTGCTATGCAAGTACGGACGGCGCCAACGCCGTCCGGCACACGGTTCTTGATGTCGAGGAAGCACGCTGGATAGCCTTGCCGGGAGAAAGTGGGTGGACATCTCCCGGCAGCGCTCCTGTGAGCGCTTTTCAAGCGGCTTCTGCCGGAAGCAGCATCAATACCGGTGTTGAGATTGTGTCGCCGGGAAGTGCCGCGGTTTCGGTGCAGGACAGAAACGGCAGCGCGCTTTCCGTCTCGCCCGCCCTCTATGACCGCAGCCAGGATACCGCACCGGCTGCGCCTCTTTGGATCTACCGTGCCGATACGGATGGAACGCCGAACGCTTCGGCAGGCACGGCATTGTGGATGACCGGAACGGAGCAGGGTCAAAGCGTTTCCAAAGCGCTGATTTCCAGTCTCAGCCCCTTGCAGGCTAATGCCGTCAATTTCACACGCCCGCAAACGGCCACTCAAACTTTGCTGCCGTACCAGCTTCAGATCAGCCTGATCAGCACCTACTATTCGCCCGTTCGGCAGGCGCAAACCAGCGAAAGCGGCAGCACGGCCCAGGAAACTTCCGTGGTCGGCAAGTGCGTGCTTTTGCGCGATCACGAGATGAACCTAGACCATGAACCGGGTCAAACCGCGAGCTATGGAGCTGTCAATGCCTCTGCCTGGCGCTCGGATTAAACAAAATCTTACGCTGCCGCACGGCCCAGCAAAGCAGCGCGGCCCAGCAAAGCAGCGCGGCCCAGCAAAGCAGCGCGGCATGGCGCTTGCCATGTCCATGCTGGTCCTGCTGGGGATTATGACCGTGTTTTTGATTGGCGCCATCGGTTTGCCCGGCGGCCGCACCGGCGGCATCACTTCGACGACCGGCAATGCCCTTCAGCTCACCAGCACACGCGCTCAGGAAGCGACCGCCGCCGAGGTGGCATCTTCCGGCGTGGAGCTGACGTTGCAGTGGCTGCACGCGCAGCCCGCGCCGCCGTCCCAGACCACGGCCTTTGCGCCGGCTCTTTGGGGAGCTTCCGTGCTTGGCAGCCCGCCGCGTGCTGTGGTCAATTTCCCAACTCCCAGCGACTCGTCCAGCACCTTCAGCATTCTTATTTACCCCGACAGCAGCAATCCAACGGCAACGCAGAAGAAGTATCTGATCGAATCCGTGGGAACCTGCGGAAGCGCCGTGCAGGTCGTCCGTGCTTATGTCCAGCAAGTCAGCTACGCAAAGTTCGGCTATTTCTCCGATAACTCTGCACCGGACGCTTACTGGACCAGCGGCATTTCGGCGTTTGACGGCCCGGTTCACTGCAACAATTCCGATGGGACGCCGACAAACATTGTCTGGAAAAGCGGCAGTGCCACGCCGCTGTTTCTGGACACGGAAACCAATGCCGTGACAATGTCGGGGCCAATCCACTGGTTTATGAACACGCCGCTTGCGCCGGTCGCGCCGCAGTCTGGCGGCGACTGGCTTTCGCTGGCCGCCGGCGGCCAAAAATCTGTCCACACTGGAACTCCGATTGTTCCATTTCCGACTTCCAGTGCGGCCCAGATGCAGGCAGCCCTTGCCGGGCAGTCGCCGCCGACCCTGCCCGGCGTTTTTGTTCCCAGCACCGGCGGCTCTTTCGTCCTGGGGGCGCTGACCGGCGCGGCCACCGCAGGCGGCATCTACGTTCACGGCGATGTTTCGCAGATGACGCTGGCAGTCAGCGCCGGCACAACCCAAACCATCACGGTCAGCCAGACAGATCAAAACAACCAGACGCTCACGACGGTCATCACGCTAATCCCGACGCTGAACGAAACCACGGTTCAGACCACGCACTTCCAGAACTTGATCCCAATTGTCACGCTGACCACTTACAGCGGCAGCACAAACGACATGATCTACTGCGACGGCAACATCGGCAGCCAGACCACGCCAAAGACCGGCGGATTGACCGGCGTCGTGGCTGATAACCAGATTTCCAATGCCGGCCTCGTGGTGAGTCAAAGCCGATTGACAATTGCGACGGCTGCCGACAAAAACATGAACATTGACGGCAGCCTGACTTACAACACCGGACGGGTGCTGGGAAACAACGGTGTTCCCGTTCCTGAAATCTTGGACCCGCTCTTCGGGCAGAAAGCTGGGACGCTAGGATTGATCTCCAAAGACATTGAAGTGGTAGATGCTAATGCCCTGGGTGTGCCGATTACAAATATTGAAGTGGACGCCGCTGCGCTGGCTTACAATACGTTTGATGCGACGGATGCAAATACCCGCCCTGTGGGGAGATTTGTTTCCATGGGCAGCTTTCTAGTCGGACACGGCAGCGCCTTCGGCCAGCTCGGTGCTGGTGTAAACCTACAAACCGGCCTCAGCACGCAGCGGTTTTACGATGGCCGCCTTGCCGTAAACCCTCCGCCTTATTTTCCTGCCGCTGGACCGAATTACGACATTCTGTCTTGGTCATCCGTTGTTCAGCCGCTTCCAGGCTAAACGCAGCCAGCGCGGCTTCAGGCACACAGTGACCTGCGGTCACAAAGCACGGAACCTCCACGCGGCGCTCATTGTCAATGGCAGAGCCGAGAAGCGCGGATCGGGTGTGAACTTGCTGGTGCAACAAGTAGAGGTGCTAGATTAAAGAGATACTGAATGAGACCATAGGCATCATGTTCTAATAAAGTTACGGGTAGTGTCCTAATTCAGACAGTTTTTGTTGTGTTCGTGCAGAAACAAAAGCAAGCAGTTTTCGTGCATCTGGTCGGTCTTCGAGAACGAGAGCGTCTTGCGGACGAAGCGGCCTAGCCTCTGGCGCAGAATGTTGTTGAAGCGCTCGATATGACAAGTCTGACCGTCGCCTTTGCCTGTGGCCCGATGCCGCTTTGCAGGCAGCATCTTTGCATACGCCGACCAAAAATCTGTGTACAGGATACCCTTCTTGTACGCCTTCGGGATGCGCCGCCACAACAAAGCGCAGGTCGTCTCGCTGCGATCACCAATGGCGTAGGCGACGATCTGGCGGGTGCGGCGGCACTGGGCAAGCCACACCCAGCGCTTGTTCCTGCGGCGGGCGACAAACGACCACATTTCATCAAGTTCCAGCGGCTCGCCCCTCTGCGCTTTTGCCAGTGTCTTCTTCAGGGGCGGCAATAGCGCGGCTTTTTTTAAGCCAGTCGGTGAGCGTCTGCTTGGCGATCCCGAAGATGCGGCACACGCCCCGCTGCGAACAGCGCTCATGGTAGGCGGCCAGCACCTGCGCCTGGAACTCGGCAGAGTAGGCGCGAGGCGTCGGGTTCTTGCGGCTGCTTTTCTTGCAGTCGCGGCAGAAGTATCTCTGCTTGCCGTTAGGTGCTTTACCGTCCCGCCGCAGGTTGACGCTGCCGCAGTGATAGCAAGAAAGTGTTTCGGTGACCATGGCGACAGTATACACGAAATAGACGAAGACTGTCTAATCTAGGACACTACCCAAATTTGTTCCATCCTAACAGGTTAAAGAGTTTCTTGAACTCGAACTGCTTCAACAGCGGACGAAGAGTTGCAATATCAACGATCATACATATTTCCTTAAATGGCATCGTCCGCGTCGTCGGCGCTGACCTGGTTCATCAGGGGCCGTTTGAGCAGGGGAGCAGCGACCAACTCGCATCTTTCATTAACGGAGACCGGTCCCATGCGTCGCAGTTTTTCGAGAGCACGCAGTTCAATCTGGCGAACACGCTCGCGGGTGACGGCGAAATGCTGACCGACCTCTTCTAAAGTGTGCATAAACCCGTCGGCGAAGCCGTAACGCATCCAGAGGACGTCCCGCTCACGCGGGGTCAGGCTGCCAAGTACAATCTCAAGCTGTTCCCGCCGCACCATATTTATCGCGGCCTCTGAGGGGGCTTGATGATGGCTGCCGTCAATCATCAACGCGAAAGCCGACGGTGCCTCCTCCGTCTTCCATTCCTCTTCAACTGCATCCTGTTCAGCACCGTGCAGTTCGGCCACCAGCACATCCCATGACAGCATGGCCTCCTGAATGAAAAGAACGCGAGCGATTTTCTCAGGCGGCACCTGATATTCTGCGGCCAGGCGGTCTGTGACTTCAGACTCGAACGGCATCCGTCCGAGTTGATGAGTGAGGCGATCTTCGGCGGCGGCATGGCGCTCCGAGAACTTCGGCAGCGCGTCCAAGATGTAGCGTGGAATCGGGATCGGTCCCTCTTCGCCCGCCAAAATCCGCTCCAGCGTTTTCAGAAGGCGCGGCCACAAAAAGGTCTGAAAGCGCACCCCTTCGTTCGGGTCAAACCCAGGGGCCAAGCGCATCATTTCCAAATTAGCCGTCTGAACCAAGTCGAAGTAATCATCGAGGGAACAACCGTATTTGCCTGCCACGCGCCACGCAATTCGAGCAACTAGATGCAAGTGAGCCGTGATCATCCGGTTTCGCGCCTGTGCGTCGCCGCTCTGCATGGCGCAGGCAAGTGGATACTCTTGTTCCGCCGTCATGCGCGGCTCACGCAAAACCTGTTCCCACCAAAACTGAATTCCCTTATCTAGTTCGGCTAGATTATAAGCCCGCAGGCCGTCGCGCCCATGCCTGCCACGCTGGATAGGGCCGTGGTCATCCGTGAAGGCGGACTTCAAGCGGCGCACCACATCCGTTAGGGTGAGTTCCGCCTCTTCATTGCTGCCGAACGTGATCGCGGCAAGGCGAGCGAGGAGTGCCGCCTCCTTCAGGGTGCTGCCGATGCTGTGCTCGTACACGCGCATTGACTGCTCGCCTGCCTGCCGCTCGGCCCATTGCCAAACCTGCACCCTCCGGTCCGCGCCCGTGAAGACAATCACGTTGTGGTGAGCAGCGCGTTTCACCTGGTCCTGGATCAGTCGCCGCGTCTTTTGACCTAGAATCCGTCCATATTCGTCGGGCGGACACAAAAACACCTGTGCCCCCCGCTTTTGAGCAATCCCTGCGAGACGGAACGTAAACGTCCGGTGGGTGTCGACGCCGATCTCAACGATGGTCACCGGAAGAGGCCGTGCATTTTGGTCCCAGCCCAGCCCATCAATAAAAAGTCGGGCTAAATCACCGGAGCGTAAAAGTTCTGCGGGTCGCGATGTCATAAGACTTGCAGTTCAAGAGCATTTAAGACGCGGCCAGGCCCATCGAGCAGATAATTCGTGCTTCTTGCGGTTGGTTCGTTTCCGTGACCACGCAGAGGCGACCGTCCTGTCGCAAGGTCAGCACAAGCTGGACCAGAAGTTCATCGGAGGCTCCGCTCCGCAGGTGCGCGTTCAAAGAGTCCGTTGCCGCTTGCAGCAGCGGAAACCGATAAATGTCTTCAATGGCCTTGTGCAGTTCACGGGAATCGAACAAGGTTCCCGAAACATCCTCTGCGTACCGCTGAAGCCGCTCGTAGGTGCGGAACCGTGCACCGGACGGTCGGCCCAGTTGTCCGCCGATGCCCTTCTCATCTTTGATGATCTGCTCGACGCCTTTGTTCACAAGCGCATGATGATTGGCTTGACGTGGAAGGGCAGGGGTGCTCGGCTCGCATTCCGCCGCCCGCAGAATCGTGTACTGAGACTGCGTCACTGATTGTCCCTGCGAATCCATCCAGGCCAGGGCATCCGTGCCGTCGCCTGTCTGCATATAAACCAGTGCTCCGTTTGGCTCGTTCGGCGACGGGATGTGGAGTTTCGTGGAATACACCACAGACGGCAGCGTTTCCACGGTCTTTTTCAGGCTGGGATTGTTTTTGACGGCGTTGTTCCAAATTGCGAGAGCGTACGAAGCTAAGTCAATTTCCGTGTCAGGGTCACCGTTCAGGTCCGCCGACTCGTCGTACAGCCCGCGTAGCCAGCCCTGATTTTGGTCATCTTCAAAGAAGGCTTCATCCGAGCCGACGACCTCTTGATTTTCTTTGAGGCGATGCTGAACCCTCTCACGCAGCCGAATGATCTTTTCGACCCCCTCGGCGGGCAAAAATGAGCAGCAAAGGACTTCCTCGGCTTTTTGGCCGATGCGGTCCACACGCCCCGCCCGCTGGATTAGGCGAATGATCGCCCAAGGGAGATCGTAGTTGACAATGACGAAGCAGTCCTGAAGATTCTGCCCTTCACTGAGAACATCCGTCGCGATCAGCACCCGCAGTTCCTGATCACGGGTGATCTCGCGGCGGCGATTATTGCTTTCTGGTGAGAAGCGCGACGCCAGCAGAAAGGGATCGGACGATTGGCCTGTGGCGACGGCGATCTTCGTGATGCCGCGCTCCCGCAGTTCCCGGTTTAAATAAGCGGCGGTATCGGCAAATTGCGTGAATACGAGCACTTTATCATTGGGCCGCTGCCGTGCCAAAAGGTCACGGAGCGCACTTAATTTGGCGTCTTTGCCCGCTTCCCAATCATTGCATCGTGCCAGCACTTGAAACAGCGCGTGCGCGTCTTCCCGCAAGTCCCGTGCGAGAGTCTTGCGAAACAGCCTAGGCGGGAGCCAGGCTTTGAACCGCTTTTTTTGCTCTGTCGCGTAGAGGCCATACACTGCTGCTGCCCGCTGCTGAAAGTCCGCCTCGGTCCGAATGCTGCTGACGGGTGCAGGGTCACCGGATGGCTTTCCGCCATCCGGTGCATCCTCGTCTTCAAAGTCCTGCTGAGTGTCGGCGGCGTCGTCGTCCGCCGTGCGCGTGTCCAAAAGCGCGGCATCCTGCGGACCGATGGGAAGAGGAAGGCCATGTTCAAGCGCATGAAGGAAAACAAAGTTGCGGAGAATATGGCGCTCTACCGACAGAATGAACGCTTCCCCACTGGACTCCAGGCGCTTGAACAGGTTTGTGCGGCAAAATCCCATTAGCCGCTTGCCCGCCCGTCCGAGGTCTTTGAGCGCCGCCGCTTCCGCTGTTGTCGGCGGCTTGTCAGGCGTCTGCGCCTCATAGTTGCCGAGGCCGTAACGGGGCAAGTGCAGGCCATTGATGATGTCCACCACGTCCGAGGAAAAAAGGCTGGCGTATTGCGGGTCAATGTCAAATTTAAGTGTCTTCGGAACGCGAACGGGAAAATAGTTGCGCGTACCGTCGGCGAATGTCAGGTACTTTCGCTCCGTCTTTGGGTCCATCTGGGCATAGTTTTCGAGAATAAAGCCCCGCGTGCGGCGCACCATGTACAGCCGCATGAGTTCACGCCAGTCTTCGGCATAGTCGCTTTTCTCAAAGGCAGCCAGCGAGCGGGGCGAGCACTGATACTTCATATTGAAGACGACGTCTCCGGTATCACGCAGAAGACGCTCAGGCCGTATCCCTAAGTCTTTGTCTTCAGGGACAAACAGTCGAAGCTGGCTTGATAGGTCCAGGAATGTTTTGTTGTAAGGCGTAGCTGACAACAAAAT
Organism: uncultured Armatimonadales bacterium; assembly: GCA_964246575.1. Lineage (GTDB taxonomy): Bacteria > Armatimonadota > Armatimonadia > Armatimonadales > Capsulimonadaceae > JANXMY01. The sequence continues at coordinate 39,783 of CAXTRL010000001.1, read as the reverse complement.
GCACCGACTATCGTTATGCTCGATGTATTCCCGAACCGCTTTGTATGTTTTTCCTTCACGGTTGCGGAAATTATGGCTTTCATCCAAGATCACCAGCTTGTAACGCTTTAAGTCTTTCAGTTTGGTCCGGGCTTTCGTCACCGACAGCACGGTTCCGCGTAGGCCGTATTCCGTCCGGTAATGCTCCCACATCGGCACCAAGTTTTTGGGGCAAAGGATCAAAGTCTCCATGCCGAACTCGTCTTCGAACATCCGCGCCAGCGCCGTCGCCATCAGGCTTTTGCCGAGGCCCACCACATCGCCGATCAGCACACCGCCGCGCTTGTCTAAGTGCCTCGCTGCAATTTTGACCGCCGCTTCTTGAAACTCAAAGAGCGTGTTGCCGAAGACTTTTGGGATGCGGAATGCGGCCAGCCCCGACCGCGCTTCTTGGGACAAATGGTATGCCATTTTGACGTAGATATGATAAGGTGGGATGAGCGCCTCTCGCGCCCAGCTTTCCTCAATGATTTCCACGAGTTCTTGCGAGATGTCCACGCACCAGCGGTCTTCCCAGCGGGCATCGAACCAGTTTGCCAACTTGCAGGCCGCGTCGTGGTCCACCACATCTACATTGAGTTCACCTTGACCGGACAGCCCGGAGAATGTTAGGTTGCTGCTGCCGACGTAGCCTGTGCGCGGGTTATCGGGATCGGGGCGAAACATGAGGTACAGCTTGGCATGAAGCGTGTGGCTAAGGAAAAGTTTCACGGTTAGCTTGCCGTCGGTGATCTGGTGTGCCAGCCGCCGCAGCCCTGCTTCGTCCGCGTCGCTGGGGGTGCCGACCATAAGCTGCTGGCGAAACTCCCGCGCCAGTTCGCGCTTTTTTTCCAGCGCACGGGCATTGTCCATTTCATCATCGGTGCCGACGCCTAGCGCCGCTTTCAGGTCATCATGATCCGTTTTTTGCATCCCGACCAGCAGGCGGCAGCAGTGCCCTTCCCCGCCAGGCCATTCTTCAATGTGTTTGTCCAGGTATCGCCAGCCACGCAGGTTGAAGTACCCGACGCAAAAGTCAGCCCGCTCAGAATGCCCCAGCGTCTTCTGCAAAGCGGAAAGGAGGGGCGTCTCGATGTTGTCAAAGATTCTTGGCATGGTTAATTACTCGGAGGAATATCTTTTTTGCGGAAACGGCTTTACCAAACAAATTCTTGTTAGGAAGACTGTATGTTCGCCTTTTCTTTGTCAAATCCTCTTGACCAAACTACTGTTCGGCGACAGCCCCTGAACTTCTTTATTTAACACTACGAAGAAAGTTGTAAAGAAGCCGCCTGGGGCGAGTAAGTGGGAAAAACAGAGCATTGACCGGAGCAAAATCATCATGCCATAATCATATGTCACCGTCTGGGAAACGCGCATCGCGGCGGATGACGTTCAGCGCGGAAGCGTCCGGTGTCATCGAAAAAGAATTGCCGCAAGCGAACAAAAATCTATGAGAAGACCGAAACGCCCACTTCAGACTTTCTTTCAAATTAAAATCAGTGGAACGGAGGAGGCGTTCCCGGATGCAAGCCAACTGGCCGCGTTTGTTGAAGCCTACAACCGCCTGTATGTCATCTTAAGGATAGCAACCGACCCAAGCTACGACGCGCAAACACTTCTAAGCCGCGGGTATCGGCTTCGTCAGCGGGACAAACTTCGTGTTCGCAGCTTTCGGATGTCTTCGCCCTTTCATGCCAGCTTGCTCATTCTAGCAGTCCCCGGAAGTGTGGCTGCCCTCCGGTGGCTTGCGCCGATATGCTTGGACGTCTACAAGACCCGAAGAGACACCCCTAAAATACAGGCGGAGACGGAGAAACTTCAAGCTGAAACGTCTAAACTGCTGGCCGAAGGGCGGAAGGCCGACGCTGAAGCACGAAAAATCGATGTGGAAACAGAAAAATCGCTCCAGGAACTAAGCCTAGCCCGTTTGGAAGAGCAGGGTCTGGTCAATCGCAGGGAATTGCTCCTACCGGAACCCGAACTTTCCCTGGAGCGGGCGCAAGAAGTCTCCGGGGAAATTGTCGCAAAGTTGTCCCCTGACAATCTGCCTGGCAATTTAGAACAGATGCTTATGGACGTCTTGCCGCCGCAGGCGCGTCTCACCCTAAGCCGCGTCCTGACAGATATGACAAAGTCAAAGTTCGTGATCGTGAAGGTCGAAGTCGCGGCAACCCAGATTGCGGACGGCGACACGCATCAAGGCCAAGAGTAGTAGCTCCTGGAAGCCTCAGCGATTTCAGCCACCCATACGAAGACGCAGAGGCTGATCACTACTTCGTGCTCTTTGCAGACCTTCGGCAAACTGCCCGTCGTCTTCGAGCGCAAGGATACGCAGGCCCAGAAATTCCATGACTGCAAAACCTAAAACTCAAAATGTGGTATTATATGAGTTATAAGAGGGAATTCTATAACTCATGATCTGGAACTGGCAACAGCAAGACTGGCCTGACTTTCGGTGGGAGGCTTCTCCCCTGGAGCAGGCGGAGAGGCAATTTCTCGTGGGTGGTGGAATGCTGCTGGGAGCCATAGCGCACCTTGAGACTGAGGAGCGCAGCCAGCTTACCGTGGAACTTCTCAGCAGCGAAGCCCTCAGCACCTCCGAAATCGAGGGAGAAATCTTGGACCGGGCCAGCGTCCAGTCTTCGATCAGGAAAAATCTTGGTCTGCTGGCTGATGACCAAAGCGCCCCTCTCGCCGCGCAGGGGGTGGCCGAGATGACGGTGGATGCGCTTCTGACTTTCGATAAACCGCTTACGCCCGAAAGTCTTTGCGTCTGGCAGTCGCTGGTCGTGCGGGGGCGCAGTGACCTGGAGGACATCGGGCGATACCGTACCCGTGCCGAGCCGATGCAGATCGTGTCGGGGCGACTCGACCAGCCCAAAGTTTACTTTGAAGCGCCGCCCTCTGCACGGGTGCCTGCAGAAATGAGCCGCTTTATTGACTGGTTCAACGGGGCCAGGGCATCTCTGCCTGCGCTGACACGGGCAGGGATTGCCCACTTGTACTTTGAGAGCGTTCATCCGTTTGAAGACGGTAATGGGCGTGTGGGAAGAACTATCGCGGAGAAGGCGCTTTCGCAGGGCGTTGGGCAGCCGACGTTTGTTTCGCTGTCCTCAACGCTTCTTGCTCGCCGCAAGAGCTACTACGAGGCACTGGCGTCGTCCAGCCAGTCGAACAAAATTACGGCCTGGCTGCTGTGGTTCGCGGGTCTGGTCCTCGAAGCGCAGGGCCGCACCTTAACAGAGGTTCTGTTCATTCAAGACAAGGCGCGGATGCTGGATCGTCTGCGCGGGAGACTGAACGCACGGCAGGAAAAGGCTTTGCTGCGTATGTTCCGGGAAGGTCCGGGTGGGTTTGTCGGCGGCCTGAGCGCTAGCAAATACTCAGCCATCACTGGGGCACCCCATGCGACGGCAACCCGCGACCTTGCCGACTTGGTAGAGAAAGAGGCGCTACGGAAGGAAGGCGAACTCAAGTACACGCGCTATCACCTGTCTGTACCGCAGAGGCAAACATCAGGGGTAATGGTAAGCAAGCGGGGCGACGCCCAAGAAGAATGACTTCTTTCTCAAAGTTTGAAAAAAGTCACCTTTGATTACTTCGCGCCCTTTGTAGGCCATCTCTTTACCGCACCCTGCACCTGCGCTAGGAGGGGTGAAAAAAGCACAAAACCCCCGCCTGTTTTGAGCAGGCGGGAAGAATGTCAGCTATGATTGAGAAAAATATGTCGCTAAGCGCGCTTGCTTCGTGTCAGGGCCGTGACAGCCTCAAAGAGAAAATCAGGAAGCCTTCGGCGGATCACCAGGGGCGGGCGCGTCGGGATGGGGCTTTATCCCGTACTCCGCGAGTTTTTGTTCCACTCGGGCATCGATAATCTTGTTCATAATGGTCTCGATGTCCTGCGCGGTTTGCGGCATCGCATCTCCGTCTTTGTGAGCGTTGATGAACTCCGGGAACCAAGCATAAGCTAAAGATTCGGCCATGTCAGTTTCCTTTCTTGTCGTCCGGTGCGTCGGGCTGGGGAGTCTTCTTTTGTTCTGCAAGTTTTTGCTCCACGCGGGCGTCGATGATCTTGTTCATGATCGCCTCGATGTCCTGTACACTTTGCGGTGCGGCACTCCCATTTAGGTTCTCTTCGAGATATTCCTTGAACCAGTCCCATGATGCGTGATAAGACACGTCAGCTTCCTTTCTTGTCGTCGAGCGCATTGATTTGAGGCGTCGTTTTCTGTTCGGCAAGTTTCTGTTCTACACGGGCGTCAATGATTTTGTTCATAACAACTTCGATGTCTTCAACAGTGAGCGGGCTTGTGTTCGCGTCTTTGTAAGCATCGATATATTTCTCGAAGGTAGTGTCGTTATTCAAGTTGTCAGGCGCTGTTTGTTGTACTCATGCAGGAACAGCCTAAGACAGTTCTCGTGCATTGTATCCGTCTTCGAGAACGAGAGCGTCCTGCGGACAAAGCGGCCTAATCTTTGGCGCAGAATGTTGTTGAAGCGCTCGACATGGCATGTCTGGCCTGCCCCTTTGCCCGTAGCGCGGTGCTGCTTTTCAGGCAGAACATGGGCATAAGCCGACCAAAAATCCGTGTAGCACACGCACCGCTTGTACTTTCTGGGGATGCGTTCCCAGAGGACGCGGCAGGTGGCTTCGCTTCTATCGCCGATGGCATAAGCGACAATCGGACGGGTTCTGCGGCACTGAGCCAGCCACACCCAGCGCTTGTTCTTGCGACGGCAGACGAACGACCACATCTCATCGAGTTCAAGAACATCAGACTTTCTGGCTTTAGCCAGCGTCTTCTTCAAGGGCGGCAGGCTCGCGGCTTTTTGATTATTATCTTTTAAGCCAGGCCATGACCGTGTTGGGCGACACGCCGAAAGATTAGAATACGAAAATGCGCTTCATGGCCCGCAGCGACCCGCGCTCATGGTAGGCCGCTAAGATTTGCGCCTTCACAGTCTCGTCGTAGGTGTTGGAGCCTTTGTTTTCGCGGCTGGTCTTGCCGCAGGCGCGGCAGCGGTAGCGCTGCCGTCTGTTCTGGAAGCCGAAGCGGATCAAGTCGGTGCTGGTGCAGTGGTAGCACGAAACGGTTTGAGTGACCATGAAAGCAGTCTACCACAACAACTTATACTTAGACACTACCTAAAATCGGCGGTAGTCACCGGACGGCATTGAGTCACAGGCGGACGTGAACAAGGTATGGCTTCGGGAATTGCCACGGGAAACTCGCTTGGAGATGGAGGGGCAGCGGGTGTTGCTGTGTCACGGCCCGCCCGCCTCGATAACTGAGTACCTGTTCGAGACACATTCGGAGCCGTACCTGAAAAAGTTCACGTCCGGTGGCCGAAACGATGTCCATGCCGACATTATCGTGTTCGGCCACACGCACGTCCCGTACCACCGCGTCGTAGACGGCGTACATTTCGTAAACACCGGTAGCGTAGGCCGCCCGAAAGACGGCGACCCGCGGGCAGGGTACTGCGTCCTTACCATCGACGGGGACCGGGTGACGACTGAGCAGGTGCGGCTGCCCTACGACGTGGAGGCCGCGTGCTCGCGACTGATTGCGGCGGGTTTGCCCGAATACTTCGCCGACTACCTGCGTACGGGCGGGAGCGTGCCGACGCCTGAGTGAGTTCCCAAAGGGCTGACGATGGAAAATCAATTAGGACTAAATGGTCTTTGACGACTTTGCATTACCCAGCCGCTCTCCTTCGCAGACTCCTCGTCCACCAGCAGATCGAGGCCATAGAACTCGGGTACGATTCCGCTATGTTTATGCGAAAGGGCAAGTCGGTCCGTGTCGACCTGAACTCTGCCTCGCCGTCCTCTCGCCCATATTGGCTGGTTCTGCGGGCGGTCACGCTGACAACTCTGTCGGGAACCTGCGACATCGCGGGGCTGCCCACAGGCGATGGCTTCCAGCGCGGCGTCTGGGAAACACAACACAGAAAGACTCTGCTGACCTCTCGATCTGAGCAGAACGACCAAATCTGTCTCTGAATTACCCGACAGCCGCCAGTAACCGGGCGCGTGACGTGACAACATCCGCTTGTGCCTGCGCAGACGCTCCCTGTGCTCGCACCAGCGCGGCCAGGGCGTCCAAACGCTCTGCCGTCGTGGACTTGCCTGAGTTATAACGCAGGGCAGCGAGCGCGTACCCTTGCTGCGCGGCGGCCACGCCCGCCCTGGTCGCCTGAACCTGCGCCACTGCTGTTTGCCAGGTCAGCCACGCGGAGGCCGTTTCCTGTTCTACTTGCTGCCCCGCTTGCTCAGCATCAGCCTCCGCACGTTTGGCTCGTGCTTTCGCTGCATCCACATCCGCTCTTCGCTGTCCGCCGTCGTAAAGCGGCAGGCTGGCCGTCAAGCCCAGCGTATAGCCCGCCCGTTGTAGGTCGTGCCCGAGCGAAACGTCGCCCATCGCCACGCCGTACACCTGCGGCGTGTAAGCGCCTTCTGCGCCCCGCACGGCGGACTGCGCTGCCTGCACCTGGGCATCTGCAGCGATCAGTTCCGGGCGGCGCTTCGCCTCGGCCAGTGCCGCCGTGAGTGTTGCAGGCAGAGGGGAGGGCGATGCGAATAATGCGTCCAGTGTGTCGGTCAGAACAAGCACGGACGACTGCGGAAGACCCAGCAGGGACCGAAGCGTGACCAAAGCCTGCGCCTGAGCATTAACTGCCGCAAGTACGCTTTGCCGTGCTTCGGCTTGGGCCGCTTGCTCCCGCAGCAAATCTACTGGAGCGGACCGCCCGGTTTGGATTTTTTTGGCAGTGATCCGCACTTGCTCATCCTCAGCCGATTGTTGCGTCTGGGCCACCATCACCAGTGCGTTTCCGAGGGCAGCATTAGCATATGCCTGTGTGACTTCTGCGGAAACCGTCAGCCGCACCCCTGCCACTCCCGCCTGCGCCGCCGACACCTGGTTTCGGGTGGATGCGGTGCGCCCTGCCAAGCTGCCTCCCGTGAACAGCGGTATCATGACCATCAGGTTCTGGTCGGCGAAGCCGCGAGACGGCACGGCAAAGATGTTCTGCGGCATAACTCCGGGGGAGGTCGTCAGGATGTTGGACGAGTCCCCAATTGTGCCATAAGTGGTTGTGGAAACGCTCGGCCTTTGCTGGGCCTGGGTGGAACGGGCGGTAGCGGATGCCGCTTCCGTATCGGCCTGCCGCTGCCGAATGGACACGTCACTCCTCTGCGCGAGCGCGAGCGCGTCGCGCAAGGACAAGCGGCGGACCGCCTGTGCATCCGGGGCGGGAACATCCTCGGCATAAGCGGCAACGGCCAGAAATGTGAGGCTGAGAGCGGCCACGCCGCAGTGCAAAAAGCATTTAGGTTTCAAGGGCGCACCCTTTCTGATGCTACTGCGTTGGGTGCCATAATGACGGTTCTGCGCTTCACCCGCTGCCCAAAATCGTCTACCAGGGTGTGCATCACTGGAATGACTAGCAGGGACAGCAGCGTTCCCACCGTCAGGCCCGCCACGATGACCGTGCCGAGCGGCTGGTAAGCGTCCATGCCCGTTTTTGGAGCCAGCGCCACAGGCAGCATCGTAATAATCGTAATCAGCGAAGTCATCAAGATCGGGCGCAGGCGGTCGCGGCAGGCGAGGGCAATCGCCTCGTCACGAGGCATTTCGGGATGTTCACGGCGACGGCGCATGATCTGATCAATCAAGAGAATCGCTGTCGTGATGTCCATGCCCGTCAAAACGATTACGGCCATGATGGACACGCTGGAAAATGCCTGATGCGCCAAAAAGAGGCCGAAGAAGACGCCTGACAGTTCCAGCGGAATGGAAAGCACCATTTGCAGCGGGGCCAAAGGACCGCCGAACTGGGCGACAAGCACGAGAAAAATCAGTAAGACAGCAACTTCGAGGCCCCGCAGTAGGCGGGCGAACGAGTCCATCATCTGGGTCATGTCTCCGCGCATTTCCAAAGAATATCCGGGCGGGAAGTTCAGCGTGGATGATGCTTTCGTGATAATGCTCATTGCTAAGTCCATAGACGGCGGTCCGCCTTTGCGGTAGTAGGCCAGCACGGACACCGTGCGCTTCAAGCCGTCATGCTGGATCAACGTCGGCGCAAGCTGCGGGGTCGCCGTCGCCAGAGTTTTGAGCGGCACTTGAACTGGGGTCCCGGAGCCGTCTCTGCCCGTGATTGGCATCTGCATCAGATCATACACCGAGCGGCGCTGGCCCTGCTGGTAGCGGATGTCGATGGTGTCCTGACGCACGTTCGGCAGGCGGTAAAACTCATCCGTCAGCGCCCCGCCCATCGCGTAATAGGCTTGGTCTGCGACATCGGCGGGCGTCAGTCCGACTTCGGCGGCGCGACGCGGGTCTACTTGAAGCGCGTACGACGGCTTCTCGACCGCCCAGGATGTGCTGACTTGGTACGCACCGGGGGTCTGCCGCGCCACGTCCGCAACCTGATTTGCAATTTTAGAAAGAACACCTAAATCTGTTCCTGACACCAGGATTGTGACGGGTGCTTCCGACGACGCCATGACGTCTGCGCCCATTTCCTTGATTTGCAGGCGACGGATGTTAGGGATCGTCTTCATGGCTTCGGCCTGCGCCGCGTCGATTACCTGCCAGACGGTATGGGTGCGCTGATCTTTGTCGGACAGCGTGAGCATCATCGTGGCGCTGTTGACCTGGCTCATGGCATAGCCCGTGAAGTACGTTCCGCCCGGTTCCTCGCCGATTTCCGTGGACACTTTTTCAATTTCAGGATGGCGCAGCAGTATTCGTTCCAGCGCCGTCGCCCCCGCTTCCGTCTGGGCGTAACTTGCGCCAGGCTGCATTTCCAGCACGCCGTAAGCCTGGCCGACATCCGCCAGCGGCATCATCTCGGAGCCAATAAAGTTGTAAAAGCCGAAGCCGATGATGATTGTGCAGACGGCGGCGGCCACGACGGAGAACTTGTTACGGAGCAGCGTCCGCACCACGCCCTGATACCGGTCATCCAGACGGTTCAGCGCGTTTTGCAGAGGAGCCAGGACCCGCCGCTGGAACGCGCTCCGCCGCTCGGCGGCATCGTTAGCCGTCAGCAGCTTGGATGCCAGCAGCACCGTCAAAGTCAATGAAACCAGGAACGATGCGATGAGACCGAAGATGATGGGGTAGACCAGCCCGACAAACATAAGCTGCGTGATGCCCCCGCAGAAGACCAGCGGCAGCAGAGCCAGCACCAGCATGATGGTGGACGCGGCCACCGCCAGCCGAACTTCGGTGATGCCGTCTACTGTTGCCGTCTTGGGGTCTTTGCCCATCCCCAAATGCCGCTCGACCGCATGAATGTCAATCACCGAATCGTCGACCAAGCGCCCGATGGAGATCAAGAGGCCGATGAGTGTAGACGAATTCAAGCTGAAGCCGAACGGCACCATCAGCAGGATCGCCATAGCCATGGACACGGGAATCGTAATGAGCGAGATCACGGTGGCCCGCCCGCTGCCGAGAAACAGCAGCACGGCTAGGCCGCAGAGTAAGATCGCCAGCGCCAACTCCTCGCCCGTGTTATGAAAAAGAATGTTTACGAAGTGGGCGTTGTCGTAGGCGATGCGGAAGTGCAGCCCCGGATGGTCCGCTTCAAGCTGGGCCATCTGCTTTTGGACGGCGGTAATGACGGGCGGGGAGCCTGCAGCGGGGTTCTGGATCACCGCCATTTCGACGGCGCTATTGTTTAGGCCCTCAATCTGCTGTTTCTGCCCGTCCACAAAGTTGTAGCCGCTGCGCTGCTCGCGAGCGTCATCGGTGACGCTCGCCACGTCCTTGATGTAAACGATCTGGCCGTTCTTCGCGCCAAGCGGGTAGTTCCCGACCGATGCGGCGTTTTGGGCGAGTTCTGCCACTCGAATGATACTCTCGTTCGGACCGCTCGTGATGACGCCTGCGGGCCGCGCGACGCTGTTTTTGTCCACGGCGTCGCGGACATCCAAAATGGAGTAGCCGTAAGCCGCCAGCTTATCCCGGTTGACGACCACCCGAAGCTGACGCTTCAGCCCGCCGTAGACTTCGACGCTCTGCACATCGGGAACTTGTTTCAGCGCGGCGACGCCTTCGTTCTCGGCAAAAGAGCGCAGGGCCAGCGGTGTCCACCCTTTGTCCGCATCGCCTGTGACGCTGACGGACAGCACGGGGATATTCAGCGGGTCAATCGGCAGCACCCAGCTTGGCTTGAGGTTCGCCCCGGTCTGCGGCAAATCGGCTTGGGCCGCGTTCATCACGGACTGAACATCGGCCTGCGCCTTCTTCATGTCCGTGCCGTAAGGGAACTCCAGCGAGACGATGCTGAGGCCGTCTTGGGACGTGCTTCGAACGTACCGTGCGCCGCGAATGTCGGTCATGCGCTCTTCGATGGGCTTGGAGATGTAGGTTTCCATCTCCTGCGCCGACAACCCAGGCTGCATGGTCACGATGCCGACCAGCGGGCTTTCGACGTACGGCATCATGCGCCGAGGCATGACCCCGCCGAAGACGACCCACAGCGCAAGCAAAACAACCGCCGTGTAGAACGAGATGACGACCCAGGGATGTTCAATGCTCCAAGCCGAGGCGTTGAACCCAGGACGGCGCGGCGGCATTCCGCCGTCGATTCCATTAGCCCCGTGTCCATTGCTGGGAGATTTGGCGCTCGCGGATTCGACATTCGAAGATTTGATGATTGTTTGCATTACATCTTCATCCCTGGCATACTGTCTGGTGGTTCAGGTGTCGGCGGGACGGGAACCAGCCTGCCGCCGTCCATCGGGTCCACAAAGTTGTGCTTTCTGGCATCTGCCGCTGAGTACGTCATGCCGCACTTCTCGCAGCGATAAACAGCTTGACCGTTCGTGGCTGCCAGGGCGGTGGGCAGCGTCTTCGGTCCGTCTGCGCCCCAGGTCGCTGCAACAATGGGAGTTCCGTCGGTCAGCCCCGCTTGCCCGTGCGTCACAACCTGCGTGCCTGCGCTGAGGCCGCTCGCGGAAACTTCGGTCCAAGCGCCGTCGCTTGCTCCAACCTGCACGGCAGCCTGATGCACCGTCGTTCCCGAAGACGCGGCTTGGGGACCGCTGACGGGAACCAGCCTGCCGCCGTCCATGGGGTCCCGGAAGTGGTTCTTTTTTGCATCCGCCGCCGAGTAGTGCATATGGCAGACGGTGCATTCATAAACCTGACTGGGGACTGACCTGCTGCTGGCCGTCCATACGAATGAGGAGCCGCCTTGGGACACCACAGCGGAGGCAGGGACTAGCATCTTATCGGTAACCTCGCCGTTTGTGATCTGCATCGTCACGAACGCCCCTGGTAGCAGGCGATGACCAGGATTCGGCACGACGGCTTCTACCGTTTCCGTGCGGGTTTGGTCGCTGGCGGACGGAAACACAGAGGTAACACGCGCCGCAATGGTTCTGCCGTCACCCTGCACGGTGATCCTGACGGGGGAGCCGACGCGAACTCCCGTCATGTCCTCTACGGCGACACTTGCCTGCACCCGCACACGATCAATCTCGGCGACTTGGAGCAAAACAGTCCCTGGCTGTACTAAAGTCCCTGGGGCGACTGGCCGTGCCGTCACCACCCCATCAAACGGCGCGGTAATCTGGGTGTAGCCCTGTTGAATGGCTGCTGTTCGCGCCGCCGCATCTGCGGCAGATGCGCCTGCTTCCGCTTGGGTGGCCTGTCCCTGAGCGACAGCAAGGTCAGCCTGTGCCATCTGCATACCTGCCTGCGCTGCCGTTACCTGACGCCGAGCGACCTGGGCTTTGTCCCGCGCCGACTGCGCCGTAGCGCGGGCCTCCTTGACTTTTGCCTGCGCCTGGCTGACAGCGGCGACGGCGGCCTGCGCCTGCGCTTCTTCGTTTTGATATTCCTGCTGCGACACTGCGCCTGCATCGGCAAGCTGCTTTTCCCGCACAATTTCGGTCTTCCAGTAGTCTGCGCTGGCCTGGGCGCTTTGCACTCCTGCCTGCGCGTCGCCGACGGCGTCTAAATCGGCCTGGGCTACAGCTTCATTATCCAGAACGGTCTGCTGGGCTGCCTCCACCTCAGCCTGAGCCTGTTCGAGCGCCGCGTGATGGTGCAAGTGATGTGTTAGGTGCGCGACTTGTGCGCCAATTCTAGCCCCCCGCGCTTCCTGCTGCGCTTGATCGGTCCTGGCTGCCACTTCCGCCGTGTCGAGCCTGGCGACAAGCTGGCCCGCCCTGACAGCGTCGCCCGGATAAACAGGGAGAGACACGAGCGTTCCTGTGATGCGCGGGCTGATGTTCTGCTCATTGAGGGCGGCGACGGTTCCGGTGTAAGTAACGGCGTTTTCCAGCGACCCTAGTCGCACGGAAGCCAGCGCCACGGGTGATGAGCCTGTCGGGGGGCGCATTTGGGACATATCCATCGCCTGTGCCGTCAGTACGTCAAGCTGTCCTGGCCGATGATAATGCTGAACGGCCCATCCTGTCCCAACAGTCACGGCGGCAATGGCGAGAAGGCCGATCCCTTTCTTAATCCAGTTATTCATGGTCTCTATCTGTTTGAGTCTTTGCCGCAGGGTGAGAACGCGCCCTGCGGCAAAGTCCAAGTGTTGAATGCTATTTACTGTTTAGCAGTTTTGACGGGAACCAGCTTGCCACCGTCCATTGAGTCTTTGTAGCCGTCTTTTTTGGCGACGGCGGCGGTGACTTTCATGTGGCACTTGGTGCATTCGTACATGGCGGAAGCCTGAGTGGGCTTCCGCATCGGTTTCATCTTCGCAGGCGCGGCCAGAGCCGTCACCGGAAGCAGGGCAAGGGCAAGCCCTGCCAAGGCAATCTTTGACTTCATTGCAAGTTTTTCCTAAGTTTTGTGCGGATCGAATGGGCGTATAAATCGAATGGGCGTATAAAAGCGGCTCAGCGTCATCCAGGTGCAGTACCGGGATGTTGACATGAGTGGAAGACAGAAATTCAGGCGGCAGGAGGCGCACGAAGACCGTGCAGGCGCGGGAGGGCGTGTGGTGACAGAGTAGGAGCGAATGTCCAGAAGGCAAGGCGGGTGAACAAGGCGAGCGCAAAAGCGGGCTGCACCGCGACCGGGGGAGCAAGCGCGGGATTTGCGGTCAGGAACCAGCGGGTACGGGACACGGCGGGAGCCGTGGCACCTGCGGCTGCGACATGAATGGTGACGAAGCAGCGGCGGGCCGAAAGGCTTGAGTGACGCGCTGCTGTTGCTGAAGCCTTCATGGGCTGAACAGAATGCTGTATGGAGCAGCTTTGCATGGTGCTGGCCCGCATGGAGCGGCAGCACGGCATCAGTTGGCTGTAAACCTGAGCCTCGGTTAATCCTGCGGCAGGCAGCACGATGCGGGTACAAGGAGCAAAGTGCAGCGAAGCGCCTACGCAGCGCATTTGTGCTTCAGCGCGGCCAGGCATGGGCATCCACGAAGACAATGCGAAGAGCAGTGCCAGGAGAAATGTCAGCGACTTGTAGGCACGGTCCCGCATACTATTAGAATATACCACGAAACGAGCCGATAAGTTCCCCTACCGACTATTGCCTTAGCGGGCCGCCACAACAACAGCACTTCTTGGGGTGTCCTGACAAAAAAGATTCGATAAAGGTCGAACCTTTTCGCCTTATTTGTTGACTTCCTTTGGGCAGGATGTCACAATGGTTACGTATCCGACAAAAATGGTCGGAAATCATGTTTAATAGGTTTTAACGTCTCGGTCCATCAGACGATTATTCAGAAAGTACGACGATGAAGAAGCTGATCACAGCACTGGCTGTGTTACTGATTATGGGAGTGTTCGTCTGGCAAGCGGTTAATGCCCACGGCAGTCCAAATCCCATGGCTCGTGGTCTCAACCCCGCCGCCATGATCCTCAGCACGGCGGTACTCGTCTTCCGCGAAGGGCTGGAGGCCGTCCTTGTCCTGGCAGCGGTCACGGCGGGTATGGCTCGCACAGGCCGCAGGGATTACCTCCGGGCTGTCCCCGTTGGCGGCGGCCTTGCCTTCCTCGCAAGCATCGCGACTTGGTTCCTTGTCGTAGCTGTGCTCTCCCGCATCACCGCGCCCGCACTGGACGTCCAGGCCGCGACGGGGCTGCTTGCCATCGTCGTTCTGTTGGTCATCATGAACTGGTTTTTCCACAAGGTTTACTGGACCGGGTGGATCGGCAGCCACAGCAACCGCCGCAAGCGCATCATGGAAGCCGAGGACATGGACAGGAACGCCACGCGCACGTTTTGGGGTTTGGCGCTGCTTGGATTCACAGCGATCTACCGTGAGGGCTTCGAGATCGTTCTGTTCCTTCAAAACCTGCGCCTCCGGGCGGGTAGCACGCTCGTCCTGGAGGGTACGGCGGTTGGGCTGGGCCTGACGGCGGTTGTGGCTGTCCTGGTGTTCCTGGCGAATAAGAATCTGCCATTCAAAAGGATGCTCGTTATCACCGGGGTCCTCTTGGGGGCCGTCCTTTTGGTCATGGTCGGCGAAGAGGCCCAGGAGATGCAACTGGCGGGCTGGCTGCACACGACCCCGGTCCACATCCCGATCCCCGATTGGATGGGGCTGTGGTTCTCGATGTTCCCGACAGTCCAGACGCTCGTGGCCCAGGCCGTCGCTGCCCTGCTCGTGATCGGCTCGTACCTGGCCGCCAATTATTCGCACCGGACGCGCCCGCAGGGGCCGCCGACGCCCCTTACGCCGAAGCTGCGGTTCCCGAGCCGTACCCAGGGCGTTCATCGCACGATGTAAAGCCCTGGCAAGGCTTAGGAAAGTCCGAGGATGGTGCTCCTGATGGATGAAGTTCTGCCGATTCTGCGCGCCCTCGCCGACCCGACCAGGCTGGCCGTGTTCCAGTGCATTCGTGAATGCGGCGGCGAGGCTTGCTACGACACCTGTACGGGGAGGTGTGACGGTGGATGCGTCGGGGGCGTAGCTTCCTGTGACGTGCGCTGCCAAGTCCCCTGCGCGCCGAGCACGCTGACCCACCATCTCAATGCTCTGCGGGACGCGGGCTTGATCGAGACTCAGAAGCGAGGGCGCGAGGTTTACGCCCACATACGCTCCGATGCCTTGATGAAGCTGAACGCATTCTTCGCGCTTGGGACCAAGTAGTCACCCGATGAACAGAGGAATTCCCCACGAAAACAAAGACTTCACTGAACACCCTTTAACTGTCGCCGCCGCACTCATTTCTCGGCGTTGGCTTCAGCCATCGCTTCTGACAGCCGTTCCAAAGGAAGCATTCTGGGACACGCGGAGCACACGGCCTCAAGACTTTGCCCAAAAGGGTACACTTTGATATGACGTGGCGCAGATTCATCCCGGTGCTGGCAGCACTCGTGCTGCTGTTGTCCCTGCTGGCCCCACAACCCGCAGTGGCGTGGGTTTGCGAAGGGCGCATTTGCAGCACGTCGCCAGGCCACTGCCGCTGCCAAGCCACGTCAGGCCATTGTGATCCCAGTTGCCGACCCTCGACACGAAGTCCGGGTAAAGTTTCAACTATTAAGGTTGGGTGTCATTGCAAAAGAGTGGTCAGTGCGGCGGCACCCGCGCCTACAGCGCGGCTCACGCCGCTTGGGTTGGCAGAAGTAATCTGCCTTCCAGTTCCTAACGCGCTAAGCAAGTCTCCCAATCCTACTGAAGAAGTCCTATACGCCCGCCCCACTCGCGGACCACTATTTTCATCTGCGGCCTCCGCCACTCCTGGCCGACGCGCTCCTCCTGCCTCCTAACATTGTCTTCTCCGCCTTTTTGTACGGCTTGAGTGCATGGCTCTGCTTGAGCCTGCCTTCTGCCGTCATCCTTCACGCTTCGATTAAGGACTTAACTATGTCAGGACACGCAGGTCACGTTCATGGACCCACGAGCGGCAGGAAACTCTGGGTCGCCCTCATTGTCACGCTGATCTTTGTCGTCGGGGAAGCCTTTGCGGGATGGGTAAGCCGCTCGCTGGCCCTCATGTCGGATGCAGGTCACAACCTCAGTGACGCTTTGGCCCTCGGTTTGGCCGCCTACGCCGTCTGGGTCGCCCGTAAGCCTGCTACCGCAAAGCACACTCACGGTTTTCACCGCGTTTCTATTCTCACGGCGCTGTTCAACGCGGCCACGCTCGTCGCCATCGCCATCTTCATCGGCGTGGAAGCCGTCAGCCGCTTCCATCACCCCGAACCCATCGTCGGCACATTGATGATCTGGGTTGCTGCCGTCGCCGTGGTGATGAACACCGTCATCGCCGCCGCCCTGTCGGGAGATGCCAAAAACAGCCTCAACAGCCGCGCCGCCTTTGTTCACATGGCTGGGGACGCCGTTTCCAGTCTGGCCGTCGTCATCGCGGGCGTGATCGTTCATTATACGCACGGGACTTGGGCGGTTTACGCCGACCCTGCCGTGTCCGTGCTGATTGCTGCCTTCATCCTTTACTCAGCGGTGGGCATTGTCAAGGATGCGACGGACATCCTCATGGAGGCCACGCCAAAAGACCTGGATGTAGACAAGCTGATCGCGGGCATCAAGGCCGTGAAGCCCGTTTGCGACGTTCACGACCTGCACATCTGGCAGGTCGGCGACGGCATGAACTTTCTGTCCTGTCATGTCGCCTTGCCTGCAGCGTGCTCGCTGGAGCAGTGCGCGGCCATCGTCGGCGCGGTGAACAAGACCCTGCACGACGACTTCGGGATCGAACACGCCACGATCCAGACGGAGATCGAGGGCCTGTGCGACATGACCGAGCAGAATGACCTCTACTGTGCGATGGAGGCGCACGCCCATGAGCATGAACACACTCATTGACGGGCACTTCCATGAGCGGGAGGCGAGGAAATGAAAAGCAACAGTCTCTTGCTTCTGACGGCCTGCGGCATAATAGGCATTTCTGCTTGCAGTATGGCCGCCGACGCGCAGCACGTAAGAAGCCCAAACAAGCCTCACCATGTTCGCGCCCGTCCTGCCCATAAGGGTCAAGGTCACGCCGAGCGCAAGGCGCGGCTGGTTCAGAAGATCAATCGATACTGGCGATTGTGGAACGAGGCCAGGATACACGGAATTGATATTTCCCACGTCCCCGTCATGCCCTACATTGTCGGGCGGGATGGGAACATCTACCAAATACTGCCTTCGGGCCGTCGTCAGTTGGTACCAGACGACCAATTTCACGCTCCTGAGAACCTGCAAGGAAAAACATGAACACGACCAATGACCGTGCGAATCCGCCTCCCTCCGATTTGACGCCTGCCGAGCGGATGCGCCCTGCGCTTCTCCTGGAAACCATCACTCTAATCTGGATGGTCATCGAGGCATCCGTGTCCATTGGCGCGGGCGTCGCCGCGGCGAGCCTGCTCTTGGTGGCATTCGGGGCTGACAGCGTTGTCGAGTTGATCTCGGCGGGCGTCCTCTTCTGGCGACTGCGTCTTGAGGCCCAGGCACGAGTAGGGGGTGACGAGGCGATAGAGGCCGTAGAGCGCAAGGCATCCCGTATCGGCGGCTTTCTGCTGTATGCCCTGAGCGTTTATGTTGTCCTTCAGGCGGTTTACGGCCTGACTCACAGGCACCACACCGACATTTCCTGGTGGGGCATCGCCGTATCGGTCGTGGCGGCGTTCGGAATGCCCGTGCTGGCGAAGGCCAAAATTCGGGTGGCCGACCAGATCGGCAGCCGCGCCCTCCGCGCCGACGCGATGGAGACGTTCACCTGCGGCTACCTGTCCTGGATGCTGCTGGCGGGCTTAGCCGCGAACGCGCTTCTGCACTGGTGGTGGCTGGACGCCGCCGCGTCGCTCGTCATCGTGCCGCTGCTTGTCAAAGAAGCGCGGGAAGCGATGTCGGGTGAGTGCTTCTGCTGCCAACGGTGACATTCATTTTCGTGATGGCCCTGCACGCGGTTTGTATTCGTCACTTTTCCACCGCGCCGACTGACTCCGACGGCTTCGCGGACAGCGGGATTACGAACAATGTGGGCTTTCTAGGTCTCGGGCCTTACTGGGTGGCCCAGGATTACTATCTAGGGTTCTCTTACGCCCTGGGTGCGGCGTTCGCAGTCTGGGCGACGGTCCAGTTCGTGCGTACACGACAGGCGGCACTCGCGGCGGGCGCTGCGGGAAGCGTCACCTTAGTTGGGGTTCTGATGGCGGGTGGTTGCTTTCTGCTCGGTTGCTGTGGCTCACCGATGCTCGGGGTGTATTTGGCGCTGTTCGGATCAGAGTTCCTGGGCGCGGGCAAGCCGCTGATGGCGCTAATAACGCTGCTCTCGGTCATGCACCGGATCATCTCGAACTCAGGCAACTGGGGGCGCGCGCCGCAGCTTTTGAAGTACCAGCGGAAACATTTGCTGGCAAAAAAGAACGAACTCACCAAGAAAGTCAAAGGGGCGACGGACGCCATCATCGGTGGGATGCGGTATCAGTCCATTCAAGATGAACTGGAGCGCCTGGAAGGGGAGAAAGCGGAAGTGGTGGCGGCACTTGCCCAGGTCGAGGCAGACATTGCGGTTGGAACGACGCGGCGTCCGACGGTGGACCAAGTCCAGGGAACGTGGTCTCAAGTCACAGCCGCCTGGTTCAAGGCCACGGAGGACGAACGCAGATGGCTGATCCAGCGCCTGGTCAAGCGGGTAGAGGTGACAGCAAAAGACCGGGCGTCTCTACAATTGACATCAATCATAGAAACGCCCGGTTCAGAGTTCGTACCAGAGGTACAAGTGGGAGCGGGAAGCGCAGAATATAACACAAACGAATCCGCGATTTTGCGATATTCCACTCTACGTTCCGACAGGCGGGAGGAGCCGAGTGAAAACGCCGCGTCCTGAGAGGCAGACGCGAAAACGTGTTGAGAAGGTGTTGACAAATTGAATATGTTTGAGTACAATATACACAAGCAGAAAGCCCTTCTGCCACCAACTGAATAACTAAAAGCCTCGCACCTGGATTAAACCAGTGAGGTAAGCGTGAATAGCGCATGACGAAACCATAGGGAACCCACAAGGGAAAACATTGGTCTCGTCATGCGCTTTTTTTGTGCCTGGATTTTTAGGGTTGGAAACAAATATGGACAGAAAAATCAATAATCAGCATCGCAAAACACTTCCCGTCATTGTTCTGCTGCCGCCAGCAATGCAGGCGGAGCTTTCCCATGTTGCAAAGGAATCAACATTAAGCCGCTCTGCCGTTGTCCGTGAAGCCTGCCGTGAGTACCTGCAAAAGCGGCGTTGCCAAGAGAAGGAGGCTATGGAAAGTGCCACGCCATCGTAAGCAGGTTCAACTTGTTGAGGAAGTGTGTTGCCTTGATTTTCAGGAAGCGGTCAACCGGGTCGGTTTGGCAACTCGCATCTTGGGCGACATTGCGGCACGGCTGTCTGCTGAGGCGAAAGAACGGGATAGCGTTTCATACAACTACACCGAGTATCGGCGCAAGCTCTCGTTGTACCTGCGGTCGATTCACCATCGCAGTTCTTCGTCTACCTATACATTGGGCGAAGCTATTGATTGCATTAGGACTACCATAAGCTCGGAATGGCCCGGACGGAGTAAAACCCGCATCTAAGGCAAATCAAATGCGGGTTCTAGACCACGGTTTCCAGTTGAAGGGAGAAACCATGTCGAATGCTCAGGAAGATTATACCCGCGAAAAGTTGGATTACACATCTACCATTTCCCGCACCGGTCTACTTGTCTCAGGAGAAGAGGGGCCTTACGCAGAAACTTTCAGTAGCCGCGACCAGTCAGGAGTAGGGCTGCGTTCACCATCCCAGCGTCGGGAAGTAGGCAACTGCCGTTGTCCGAAGCGTTTCTTTGTGCGGCTGCTGTCTGACGGCGCAAAGCTGTTCGGCGGATGTGAACGCGCCGACTGCGTAACTTGCCGTGAATACAAGCTAACTAAGTTGCTGAAGAAGATTGAGCGTCAGGTGGTCGCGGATATGGGGACTGGTACGCTTTACCTAATGGGCGGTGTGACCCGCCGTGAATCAAAGCCTGGTGAACTGCCGATTTCAGAAAAGAAAATGACTGCGCTGGCGACCGCTGCGTTCAACTTGGCTCAAAGGCCGCGCCCGAAAGCAAGAGCAGGTCGACCGGCATGGCCTGGAGTCCGTATGCAACGTTTTCGGGGGCCAGGAATCAATAAGAGCGGCGTCGGACATGAGCATTATCTAGTAAAAGTGAAGGCCCGTGAGCCTGCACCGATGCCGCCTGTTACAAGCATTCAACAAGAAATAAACTTCAACCTGAGCCGTTCGGTGAAGCGGGTTGTTTGCCAAGCAGGGGTGACAGACCAAGAGATAAGCGACAAGCTGGTCAACGTGTATTTGGAACATTGTGAAGATACGAGCGATGTGGCCCGGTATCTGCTCTTTGCTCAGGGTGCTGAACCGGGTCAGACCGTGCCTGCTGAGAAGCGCAGAGTCAGCTACTCACGCGGTTTTTTTGACAACAAGCAACGCAATTAACGGGAACAAAGCCGATTCTCAGATAGCATATATAATCCCCGCGCGCGGGCGATTGAACTTTTGACGAAATCAAGAAAAGAGGAAAACTATGCAGGCTGTTGACGAAAAGATAGATATAGATGCGCTGAAACTAGACTTTGATAAGAAACGCGAACAGCGCGGATGGCACTGCGTCGAAATGAGCCGCCTTGCGGGTTTATTAGCGCAGGCCGGCATTGATGGCGACATTGACGAAGTGAGCAGGCTTTCAGCACGTCGGCTGGCTTTGCAGGCGGCTATCCGCTTGGAAACGCTTGCCGAACTCAAAGCGTCTCTGCAATACCATTCGGCTGTGGCTGAGAAGACGAAGCACGAACTAACGGCGGTTTCAGCGGCGCAGGAGAAAAACAAGACGCAGAAGGCCCAACTTGCGGCGGAGGCAGAAAAGTTGACATTCAGGAGCCAAGACCTTTTCGCACTTTTGCACGATTCTAAGAGCGCAATTACCCGCGCTGAGACAGAACTTCGGGCATTCACTGTCTTAGAGAACAATCTAGCGGATGAAGGGAAGAACTAACATGACACAAGACGAGAAAGAGTGCAACGCGGCGATTCGCAGGTCGGCGCGTCGGGGGAAGTTCTCGGTCGTTGAACGCACAAGCCGCGACCGGGAAACAGGCCGGTTCGTTGCCTCAGAAGACATGAACGCGGCTATTCGGGCGAGAGGGGTTGGTGTCCCCGTTGTGAATACGCAAAACGACATGAAGCAGCCATGACGAAGTTGAACACCCCCTGCCCATCCCTTTCTACGGCTTGTTGACCGGTATGGGGTGGAGCAGGTTAATTTTTTCGGCTTTTTCTGATTTTGGGCTGTTCCACACTTTCATATCAAGGTCGTCAAAAGCGCTTTTCTAGCGGCCCTGAAGGACTTTAGAGCAGTGGGCCGCAGCAATGGCAGGATTGGCTTATTCGTATTTGTGTTGCAGACAACCCTCACTCCTTGTGGAAGTAAGCCTGTTCAACCCAACCGTCGTCACCGAGATGAGGACCGCTTTCAATGCGAATGTGAAGTGTGCTGGCGACAGACAGCCCGCTCCCAAAGCCAATGACTTTCGCCTGAGTCCCTGTCTTAACGGGAAAAGCACGGTCATCAAGCAGAACCTTGTCATAGCCAATTTGGTCTTTAGCGGCTGCTGCATCATTCATATCGCTGTTTGCCTGCTCGGTTGCAGCCACGTCTACACTATCACTCCTGCTCATCAGTATTCCGTCGTCACCGAGGTCATGGGTAGCGGTGGCGTTGTCGGTCATCTGTTGGTCTGTTGACGGCGGTTGGTCTGCCTGCTTCTCATTCGGTGCATCGTCCGTTTTCTGCTGTGCCATTTGCGCGGCGGCGTCTGCCTTTGCCTGTCGAGCTTGAACATTTGCATTATGAGCCGCTTGTTGCTTCTCATGCTTTTGTTCCGCTGCCGTTGCCGCTTTTCCTGCTGGTGGTGTCGCTGGTGGTGTCGCCGGTTGAACACCAATAGTGAACACAACGATGACACCAATAATACCGAGAACGACTAGAGTCTGCCACGCGGCGAATATATTCTCAGGTTCGTTCTCCCTACGAGAATTTGCCAATTGTTGGGCTGGCACGGCGGGGTCTGGAATGTTAGTTTCTAGTCCACAATTGCCACAGATACTTTGCCCATCGAGCGGGGTGTGACAGCGTGAACAGGTTAGAGGCATAACAGATTTCCATTCTAGCAAGATGTTCGCTTGTTAGGCGAATTATAGCAAACCCTGTTGGAATTGTCAATAACAGCAGTATCCTCAAATGGGAAGTTTGTCGCCCATCGTCACAATTGGGTATGTGCTTCCCCCAAAGTTCAAGTTCCTTTATTCACGCGAGCAAAAAGTTCTTCAAGGTTTACTGCGTCAACTCAGGCTTGACGCCGGACTAAGACAAGAAGACCTCGCGATGCGCTTGAGCGTTTATCAAACTCTTATCACGAAAACCGAGACCGGCCAACGTCGGCTAGACTTACCAGAACTGCGAGCCTACGTTGCCGAACTTGGATTGGATTTGGCAACATTCGTAAACCTCTACGACGCGGCTCTCGCGCAGGACAAAGAGAACATAGGGACTTAACGGCCCACGAGGGCCACAGTGCCGTGTCACCCGCCTATGGTAGCAGAAGTGCCACCCTTGCTTTTCGTTCCCGCTCCGGGGCTTGTAGAGGCCCGCATTGTTTACCGCGCGCGGGGAAGAGGCCTTCTCGGCTCTTTTTGCCAATGTCGGCTAGGAGGGTCATGCCTTGCGGTAAATGTCGAAGCGCTAATGCTGATGAACACCGTAACTCTACATAGATGAGGGGCGGATAACATGGATGCAAAGCTAAATGCAAAAAGGAGACAGGCTTGTAACCTGTCTCCTTTGGCTCTATCTACTTGGTCAGCTTGTTGTCAACTGGTTGGGTTTGAGGCGCACCCTTCACAATGTTGTCAATAACTTCTTTCGGAGGTGCAGGAATTTGCGCGGGTAATCCTAAACTACCCTGGTCAGCCATCGGCCCTTCAGCAGGTGGCATGTCATTATTCAATGCTCTACTCAGTGAGTCTTGCTTATCCAAAGTAGCTCCTTATTGCCCCTGTTGCGTATTACCAGATGGTTGCGTATTCGTTAGATTACTCGGAACAGGTTGAGCCTGTGGTTGGTTCACTATTCGGTTTATAATTTCTGCTGGGGGAGGCGGGATTGGTGCAGGCAAGCCAAGTCCTAGACCCTTCGTGAAGGGAGATGGGTCTTGGAGGATAATCGTCTGATTCGTCGTAGTGTCTTCAACTCCAGCCATTTGCCTATACTCCGTTTCTTTCTTGCAATCGGGCTTACTAAGCCTCGTGCTTGCAGAGCTTCATTGTAGCATTTGTCGCGTAACCTGATGTACCGGTTGAACTTCGCTGCTCTCTTAGCAATATCAACTTCTTCACGCTTAATACTATTATACCTCTTAATAGCTTTTTTGCGCGGTGTGTCAGGTAGCTCACGAAACAGCTCTTCGTAATCGAATTGAAGCTCTACGGCTTTCTCGTAAATCTGATTCATCTCGTTGACATTGCTTGCGAAATCAAGAATGAGCTGTGCAATAGAAAGGAATGCAATAATTCCGCTTATTATTTGCCATTTATACGGATGATGAATAACCCAATTCATTGTTGCAAAGACCGTCGCGGAGGAAGCCAATATAATAATTTTAATCCATTTGTCAAAAAGGATGTTCCGACGGATTAGCACCGGCCAATACAGCAAAGTCATTTCTGTCTGAATCAGCGAACGCCAAACTTCAGTAATTTCTACGCCAGTGAGCCGTTGTGCTTTCTCTGCATCAGTAAGTTCCAAGTTCATCCTCTTAGTTCGCTAACATCACGGGAAGACCAGATGATTATCCCTACTCCCCCAACTTTTGTTCTGCCTTCTGCTGTTCTTCTGTCTTGTCTTCCATTAATTATCCCTCAATCGCTTCACAATCCCCGCTGACCGGCGCAATGCCAAATCTAGGCTTCCGCTACCTGCCGCTCTTTGCTTGTCAGTGCGCCGATTGTGGAGGCTTGCTTTAGCGCCCGCGCGCGGGCTGAGATTTAGTGTCCCAAAGGCATGAGCAGGACTCCACTATAAGTATAACAGCCAAACCATATTTTGGGTTCCTTTTCGGGAACTAATTGTTTGATTATGATTGTTAATATGTTGCAACATGACGGACAAAAAGGAAAGCAGATGGCAATTGACCTCACTCCTGAACAAATAGCCGAAGAGCTTGGCCTTCATAGAGAAAGTGTTTACCGCTTGCTCCGTGCAGGAGTAATACCGGGTTACAAGGCAGGCTTGCGCCAATGGCGAACACCACGCGCGGAGCTGGAAGCATACAAGCAGTCGGGAAGAGTGCAAGGTGTGGGGCGACCCCGCGAAGGATTGAGGATAATAAATGGCAAGATTGAAGACTAGCGGCTCGGTTCGCTATGCGATATACCTACGGTGCAGCAGCGACGACCAGAAGCATGGCGACTTCACGACAGTTGACGCACAGCGCGACCTCAATACGCGCCTTGTTGCCGAAGTAGGCGGCGTGTTCGTGGGGGAGTATGTTGACGAAGGCAAGACGGGAACAAAGCTAAACCGGCTTGGGTGGAAGAGCTTGCTGGCTGATGCTCAGGCCAAGAAGTTTGACGTTGTTTGCATAACCTATATGTCCCGGCTTGGTCGCGGAGATGCATTTACGATTGCCGAATATGAACTCAGCAAATGCGGCGTCAAGGTCATCATGGTCAAAGAAAAGTTTGACGATACCCTCGGCGGATATATCCAAAAGTCAACAACTGTAATGATGGATGGGCTGTACCCAAAAATGGTGAGCCAATGGACAAAAACAAAGCAAGAGGGGATGGTTGCAAGGGGCTATTTTACTGGTGGACTCCATCCTTACGGCTATGTGGCAGTTGATGCGGAAGATGGCGTCGGCTTCCACAAACCGGGTAAGCCTCTGCCAAAGCGACTTATTCCCGACCCAGAGCAGGCTCCTTTTGTAGAAGGCGCGTTCCAGGCGTATCTGGAAACCGGCTCTTCTACCGAAGCCTGTAACTACTTGCGGCGTGTCACAGGGCGGGAATGGCGGCTGAACACTGTTACTCATATCCTCAGCAACCGCGTTTATTTGGGGGAGCTTCACTACGGGCAGAACTCTAATCTAACGGCACATCCGCCGATTGTTTCAGCGGAGTTGTTTGAGGCGTGTCAGACTGTTCGGCGTACCCGGCCTCAGACCGCAAAGAAGGACTTGGGCGAAAGCCGTGAGTTCTACCTTCGGGGGCGGATATACTGCCAATCATGCGGCGGACGGCTAACACCAGCTTCTCATCATGGACGCATTAGCAAGACGCGCTATTACGAATGCCTTTGCGCCACTCGGCGCGTCAAGGTTTGCCCGGTGAGCCGCGTCAATGCCGATTCAATTCACGAGGCTATTGTTGCCGAAGTGCGCCGAGCAGTAGAACATCCGACACGCCTGCAAGAAATTATTAGGGAAGCTGTCAAGACGCTTCCCGTGCCTGAGAAAATGGATGAACAAGCGAAAGCCGTCGTTCGCCGCTTGAAAAGCATTGAAAAGGAAACCGAGAACCTAACTAGCGCAATAGCAAAGGGTGGGGCAGGCTTGCGCCCTTTACTGAAAAAGATTGAGGTATTAGAGGAAGAGCGTATTGGCCTGGAAGTTGAGCGGGAACGGCTAGAAGCGCAAATGCGGGATACTGAAATCCGCCGTCCTGACTTAGAACAGGTTCAAGCCTGGTGGGGACAGTTTGGGGAACTGTGGGATGCGGCAACAGACGAAGAGCGTCAGAAACTCATGCCACTGCTTGTGGAACGGGTAGAGATGACAGAAAAAGAACGCGGCTTCTGTCGGTTGGTGTTCTCCGCACAGAAGCCGCGTTCGGGGGGTTCTACTTCACATTCTGCAATGTGTTATAAAACTCCAACAATAGAGCGGGGGTGGGACTTGAACCCACGACCTTCGGGTTATGAGCCCGACGAGCTACCGGACTGCTCCACCCCGCGTCATTCACAGAAGGAGTATACCTAGCGGGAGCGGCTTTGTCAAGAGGAATCCTGCAAAAGTTTTCGGCCCGCTACTTTTTATCCAGCAAGCTCGCGGCTACAGCGTGACGACGGCTTGATGAACCTGGCGGTCGAGAATGTCGCTGTAAAGCACGACAAAGTCAAGGCTGGAACCATGCGGCTGCGCGGCGAGCGCCTGGTCGTAGTCGTGTTTATTCATAATGACCCGACGCCCGATTTTCTGAATCACCGCCCGCTTCAGCGGCACATTCGCCGCTTCGGCGGGGCTGCCGGGCGCAACCCCGATAATTAAAACGCCGCGCACTGTCGCAGAAAAACCCAGCGCGACCCGGTCCGCTGCCGTCAGGGTCCGGACGGAGACGCCGAGCGCGGCGGCAGAAGGGGCAGGCGGAAACGCTGATCCGCCTGCCGGCGGGGCCGCGCCAAGCGTGACCGAAGCCGTGCCGGATCGCCCGGCACGCACATAACTCAAAAGAACCGTCCGGCCGGGCGGGGTCACACTGATGGTCTCACGCAGGCTGACTTCGCCGGAAACCCGCTTGCCGTCGTACCCAGTCACAATGTCCCCGGCTTCAATGCCGGCCTTGCCCGCCGGGCTGTCTTCCTTGACGTCGCGCACCAGCGCCCCGTCTTTTTGGCCGTACTCGGCTTGCAGCGCCGGGGTTAAATCTTCCGGCGCAATGCCGAGGTAGCCGCGCGTCACTTTGCCAGCGGTGATGAGGGAGTTCATCACGGCCTGGGCAATGCCGCTGGGAATCGCAAAGCCCACGCCCGCGCTGCCTTCCACGGGAGACTCGATGGCTACGTTGATGCCGACGATCTTGCCGTCAATGTTGAACAGCGGGCCGCCGGAATTGCCGGGATTGATCGCGGCGTCCGTCTGAATGAGGTCAGGATAGTACCGAGAAGCCGACTCGCCGCCAATGCTTTGATGCCGCCCGATAGCGCTGATGACGCCTATAGTCATCGTGTTCTGAAGGTCAAACGGACTGCCGACGGCAATGGCCCACTGGCCGGGCCGAACGGCGGCGTCATCGGCAAACCCCGCGACCGGGAGCGGGGTAGGGCCGGGGTTGATCTTCACGACAGCCAGATCGCTGCTGTAATCGGGGAACACTTTGCCGAGAAACACGCGCCCATCCGCCAGCGTGACGGTGACCATGCCGCCGCTGGCTTCCTCAACCACGTGGTCGTTGGTCAGGATATAGCCGTCGGCGCGGACAATCACGCCGGACCCCGTGGCTTCCACATGCCGGGGCGCCAGGCCGGACTTCGCAGGCCCTTCGGAATCATCTTCGGAAGCTGAACGAAAGCGCTCGGCCTTGATGTTCACAACGGTCGGTTCGACCGTCTGGGCAATGCTGGTAAACGCATCCTGCATCTGAAGCAGCGCCGACTTTTGCTGAGGCGTCGTCGGCGCGGGCAGGTTCCCCGGCGAGGGCGGGGCAGCCCAGGCTTGAGCCGTCGCAAGCGTCAGTCCCGCCAGCAAAAGCGAGCGATAAAACAATGGCATGAACCTCAACATAAAGTTCTCACAGTACCAAACTCTCAGCGGGAGCGGAAGTCGGCAAATTGGGCAGGGCCGAACGGAGCATCATGCGGCGCTGGTTCCATGCCGGATGTTATCGGCGGCATGTTCATTCCCGTCAAAGTGAGCGTGCCGGGAGCGGATGCTTCCGCAGAAGAAAAATGCGTCAGGTCAGCGATAGGGGTAAGTGTAACCCGCTCCGGCACCCGGCCCGAAAGCAGGGCATCCGCCTCCGAAGCAGCCCCAAAAGGCGAACTGCCGGGGCTGCCGAGACCGGGGCCGAACATCGCCGACGAGGACCGGGCCGCCTGCCGCGCTTCCGGGGCGAACGGCAGGGCAAATGACACAACGGTGAAGCAGGACAAGACCAGCGCTCCCGCCAGCCGCCGTCCGCGCTGCGGCAGACCTCCTGCCGGCTTCCGCAAGCTTATAGAGGGCAGCCAAAGCAGACGTCGGCTTTGGCCCTCCGCCTGCTCCAGCCGGAGGGCGACAGCCTGCGAAAAATTGCGCGGCGGCCCCGGCTCCCGCAAGCCGCGCAGCAGGGCTTTGACCTGGCGAATGGACTGCATCTCACGCTGGCAGGAAACGCAGCCGCCGAAGTGGCCTTGAAGCGCCAGCATCTCGCGCCCGGTCAGCCGCTGGTCCAAATACGGCGAAATTAATTGTCTTGCGTGATGGCAGTTCAAACCAAAACAGCCTCCTGAAATAAGTGCGTCTAAAACCGCCCCGCCGGGAGCAGGCTGTCCCGAAGCAAACCATCCTGCTCAAAGGCCGCGATTTTGGAGCGCAGCAGCTTCCGGCCTCGGTGCAGGCGCGACCGCACAGTGCCGAGCGAACAGTTCATCGCCGCGCTGATTTCCTCATACGACAACCCCTCAATGTCCGCCAGAATGACCGTCATGCGGAAATCGTTTGGGAGCGAGTTTAGCGCCCGCTGGATATGCTCATCCAGCTCATGCGACATGACCATGCGCTCCGGGTTTTTCCCTAAATCCGGGATTTCCAGATACACGTCGCCGCTGCCGACATCCAGCGGCTGGTCCAGCGACTGCAAATGAGCTTTCGGACGGCGGCGCAGATCGTCCACAAATAAGTTGGACATGATCTTGTACAGCCAGTTGTCAAACGGCCAGTCGCGCCGGTAGTTGCCGAAAAAGCGGAACGCCCGGACAAACGCTTCCTGGGCCAAGTCTTCCGCATCGGCATGGTTGCCGGTCATGCGGTACGCGATATTGTACGCCTGCTTATGGTAACGCTCCACCAGCCGGTCAAACTCGGCCCGGCGGCTGATTTGTTCCTGTGCGGCATTTGCAATTTGCGCGGCGCTGAAATGCCCGGAGGCGTCTGCTAGTTCTGCCATGTGCGTCCTCTTCCCCTGATACGGCAGCCAAAGGCTTTGTGTTCCCGCCCGGCTGAAAAACCGGCAATGAATAATTGCTTCACAATCTATAGCAGCTTCAACAGCAGTGCGTACTTGTTTGTTCCATGACCAAACGGCGAACAACAGTGAGAAAATTGGAAAAACCGGTACTTTTGCTGTTGAAGCACGGCTGCAACAAGGTTATAATGGCTGAGAGAAATGAAATTTTGATGAACCCTGAAGAAGCACCTGTTTTGTGGACAATCGCGGAAGAAAACGTGCTGGCCCTGGCGCGTGAGCTGGAATGGGCGGAAGCCTACGCCGAAGACCATCCGGGGTGCAGCATGGGAACCGTGTACCTGAACTTCCTGCGCTGGGAGATGGTCATGGCCCAAGCGGAGCTTTGAAGCAGATACAAAGAGGCGGCCCGAAGGCCGCCTCTTTATATTTATCCGCTCACAGCAGGGCGTTTCTAAGAAGCGTCTTCTTTGGCGGCACGGAATTCCGTGTTGAAAAACGTGCCGAGCGACAGAAATGTCGGTGCCCACAGGCCGATAAAGATGCCGGTGTCCTTTTTGCCTGTTGCGTACATGTAAATTGCCGTAATAATGGACACGATGCTCGCGCCGTAAATCAGCCCTTGTACGTCCTTATTCATGTCAAATGCCCCGTTTCTAGTGCGCTTCGTGAAGTCCAAGCGTTGAAAGCAGTATACCAAAGAAGCTTGGTTGACAAACCTTTCCGCCTGCCGCTATAATAAGACGCGCCCGTTTTTCTGCACTCTTGTTTCTGTACCCTTGCCGATGCCCTTGTGCCGGAGCGCCAAAAAATCAATGGACAGTCATAGTCACTCCCTTTATTCGCTTTGCTTGCTTGATCTCACGCATGAGCCAGCCCACGCCGCGTTTTCCTCGCAGCGCTGGGACGACGCTGCCCCTGGCGTCGCCCCAGCCGGATTCGCCTGCGCCGCTTTTGGAGCCTCCGGCCCCGCAGCGGCGGCCCCTTTGGCTTGTCCTGCTTTCGGTGCTTGGCCCCGGCGTGATCGCCGCCGCGGCAGGCAATGACGCCGGCGGCATTGCAACCTATTCTCAGGCCGGCGCACAGTACGGCTTGTCTCTTTTGTGGAGCATTGCGGTTGTCACGGTCGGCCTGATTGTCGTGCAGGAAATGTGCGCCCGCATGGGGGCCGTGACCGGCAAGGGTTTAGCTGCGCTGATCCGCGAAAACTTCGGCGTCAAAGTTACGGCGTTTGCCATGCTGGTGCTGCTGATCGCAAACTTCGCCACCACCGTCTCTGAGTTCGCCGGCATCGCCGCCGTCGGCGAGCTGTTCCACATCCCGCGTTATTACACGATCCCGCTGGCAGTTGTTTTGGTTTGGCTTTTGGTTTCGCGCGGCTCTTATCAGAAGGTCGAGCGCATTCTTCTGGTCGCATCGTTGGTGTTCGTGACTTACATTATCACAGCCCTGAAAATCGGCGTGCCGTGGGCGGAAGTGGGCCGGAACACGTTTGTTCCGGCGCTGGGAAAGCTGCCGTGGCGCGACAGCGGCCTCATTCTCATGGTGGTTTCACTCATCGGCACGACCATCGCGCCGTATATGCAGTTTTACCAGCAGTCGGCGGTGCGCGATAAAGGCATCCAGATGCGCGATTACAGCTTGACCCGCTGGGACACGATCATCGGCTGTATTTTATCTAATGTCGTGGCAGCGTTCATTATTGTCGCCTGCTTCGGGACCATCTATCTGCATGGTAATCTGCATGGTAATCGTGATATCAGCGATGCCAAAGACGCGGCGCTGGCCCTGGTGCCGATAGCCGGAAAGTTCGTTGCGTATGGCCTGTTCGCGTTCGGCCTGCTCAATGCTTCGCTGATGGCTGCCGTGATTGTGCCGCTGTCTACGGCATATGCCGTGACGGAGTCTCTTGGCTGGGAGTCGGGTTTGGGGCGGCGCATCCGTGACCTGCCGCTGTTTTACGGCACTTACGGCGCGATGATCCTATTCAGCGGCCTGGTGATCCTGCTGTCTTCGTCCAGTCTCATCGGCATTATTATCCAAGCGCAGGTCGTCAACTGCGCCCTGCTGCCGCTGGAGCTGATTTTGATGCTGATTCTCATCAACCGCCGCCGCGTGATGGGTAAATACCGCAACTCGCTTTGGGACAACGTCGTCGGCTGGGCCACCACGCTTGTCGCGGGCGGCCTGGCGCTCTACTATTTTGCCCAGCAGATCTGGTCGCATCTGCACCCGAGTTGATCCAGCTTCTACGTTTAGGAAGCCCGCAGCAAGGCGTATAAGACAATGGCGTATAAAATACTGGTCGTGGACGATGAGCCGATGATTGTCCGGCTGATGGAGTTTATCTTAGCCCGGCAGGGCCACCAAATGCTTGCTGCCGTCAACGGCGAAGAAGCGCTGGAAAAAATCCGGGCGCACAAGCCGGACCTCGTGCTTTTGGACATTATGATGCCGCGCATTGACGGCTATGAAGTCGCGCAGCAGCTTCGGGCTGACCCCGAAACCGCCCGCCTCCCGATTATTATGCTGTCCGCCAAAGCGCAGGGAGAAGACATCCGGCGCGGCGCGGAAGTCGGCGTGGATGCGTATGTCACCAAGCCGTTCAGCCCGGAGCATTTGGTCCAGGTCGTCACCGAGCATCTTCAGCGCCTCCAAAGCTAATCAACAGCTAAAACAAATAACTTCAGAAAATCACAACTTGGGGAAATTACGAATGCAGGAACTTGTGCCGGGGGTGGCGTATCTGCCGCTGACCATTGAGAACGTCTATTTTGTCGGAGAGCCGGGGCAGCCCTGGGCGTTAGTGGACGCCGGAACACCGGGAATGACCGCGAAAATCCTTGCCGCCGCCGTCAAGCGCTACGGCGAGAACGCCCGCCCGGAAGCGATTTTGCTGACCCACGGCCACACGGACCATGCCGGCTCCGCCGCCGCGCTGGCCGAAGCCTGGAATGTGCCGATTTACGCCCATCCGCTGGAGTTTCCTTACCTTACGGGCAAGTCCAAGTACCCGCCGAAGGACCCCACCGTTGGCGGCGCGATGGCCCTGCTGTCCCGCGTGTTCCCCATGAACGTCACTGACCTGACCGGCCTTTTGCAGCCGCTGCCCGATGGCGGCGTCGTGCCGGGCCTGCCAGGATGGCAGTGGCACTTTACGCCGGGCCATGCGCCGGGCCATGTGTCTTACTTCAACCCCAAAAAGTCCGTTCTGCTG
The DNA here is from genome assembly GCA_964246575.1 of uncultured Armatimonadales bacterium. Classification (GTDB taxonomy): domain Bacteria; phylum Armatimonadota; class Armatimonadia; order Armatimonadales; family Capsulimonadaceae; genus JANXMY01. The sequence continues at coordinate 7,639 of CAXTRL010000001.1, read as the reverse complement.
GTTGGAGATGCGTTTGCGACCGTCAACCTGAACTCGTTTGCGGCAATGGCGTCCAAGAAGCCGGAAATCTCCCTGCCCGCCCCGCCGTTCACCTGCGACTGGGAAGCGGCCCATAAATCGGTGGTTCTGCTGGCCAATCTCAACCCTGCCGCTCTTGGGGCCGGTCACGGCGCTCCCCTCAGCGGCCCGAATGTTGCCGCCGATTTGCATCATTTCGCCGGTGCTTTTACGCCGCCCGCGCATGGCCGCTATGTCGGCAGCCCGGCTTTGACTGACCTTAAAGGCATTGTCTCTTTGCCGCCGCCCGCTCCCGATTTATTTCCTGTCCAGCTTGCCGCCGTGGTCGCCGTGGTCGCCGGCGCTCATGCGCTGTCCCGGACAAAATAAAAGCAACTGTGTAGGGGCAGGACTCCGTGCCTGCCCTTCTTACTCTTGTCTGCCCCTACACGAACGTCACCCCGCTCCCTTCAACCACTTCTCCAAGCCGGTACGCCGTTTCGCCCGACGCCCGCAGCCGCGCCAGCGCGTCTTCCGCCGCGTCCGGAGCGACAAGGAGCACAAAGCCGATTCCCATGTTGAAGACCCGGAACATCTCAGCTTCGGCAACATGGCCCGCTTCCTGAACAAGCCGAAACAGCGGCGGCACTTCCCATGCTGCCTTGTCAATCCGAACGCCGACCCCTACTGGCAGGACGCGCGGAATGTTGTCGGTAAACCCGCCGCCGGTGAGATGTGCCATTGCTTTGATTGGGGTGGAAGACAAATCCAAAAGCGGCAGAACCGCCGAGGCATAACACCGATGCGGCCACAGCAGCGCGTCCGCCAGCGTGACGCCCCCAAGCTGCGGCACCGGCGCATCCAGCGTCATCCCGGCGTCTTGGAGCAGCGCTTGACGCGCCAGCGAGTAGCCGTTCGTGTGCAAGCCGTCCGACGCCAGCCCGATTACCACGTCGCCCGGCGTCACACCCTTGCCGTCTACAATTTTACTGCGCTCAACGATCCCGACAATGCAGCCCGCCAGGTCGTACTCGCCTGCGGCATACAGCCCTGGCATTTCTGCCGTTTCGCCGCCAATGAGCGCACACCCCGCTTCGCGGCAGCCGTCGGCGAGGCCGCGCACGACTTCGGCGGCTATGCCCGGCTCCAGCCGCCCGGTGCCGAAGTAATCCAAAAAGAACAAGGGCCGTGCGCCCTGCACAAGAATATCGTTGACGCAGTGCGCCACCAAATCTTTTCCAATCGTGCCGTGCCTGCCGGTCGCAAACGCGATTTTGAGCTTGGTCCCGACCCCGTCAATGGAGGACACCAGCACCGGGTCCGTCAGCGGCCCCAGTGCTGACAGTGCAAACATGCCGCCAAAGCTGCCGGTTTCCGTCAGTACCCCCGGCGTCAGCGTCCCTTTGATATGCGCCTTCATGCGCCCCACGGCATCGCCCGCCGCATCAATGTCCACCCCCGCCCGCGCATACGCGCTCTCTGCCTGGTTCTGCTGATTGATCATGGAAAGAGTATACCTACCCCCGCTCGTTCCTCGCGGCCCCTCCCGAAGCGGGAAGGGTGAAGAATTAGCCGAACGAACGCGCCTACCCCGCTGGCGTATTGCCTGCTCCTAACCCTTCCCGCTTCGGGAGGGGTCGCGAGGAACGAGCGGGGGTAGGTTCCAGCGCTCGGCGTATCTCCGCTACTACGCCTCCGGTTTTCTCGATGATCTGCTCGTTCCTGAACCTGATGACTGTGATTCCTAGCCCGCTAAAAATTCTGTCCCGTTCGGCATCATAGGCTGGGGCGTGAGCCGCGCCGTCCGCTTCGACGACCAGGGCTGCTTGATGGCAGTAAAAATCTGCGATGAAGCCGCGGATGACCTGCTGCCGCCGGAAGTGAGCGCCCAGCACCCCATTCCGCAGATGCTTCCACAGAACGGCCTCCGCCGGTGTCATGTTCCGTCGCATGGCCCGCGCTAGCCGCGCCTTTTCTTCCGTGACCTGCTGCCCGATGACGATTTGCCGTACCTTTTCTTCCATGTCTGTTTCCTCCGTGAACCTCAGAACCTACCCCGCAAGAACCTACCCCCGCCGCAAGCGGCGACCCCTCCCGATGCGGGAAGGGTAGGATCCAGCAATGCTGTTCGCTACATCAGGCGCATTATTCACTGCACTACGCCGCTTTTCCTTCCCTATCCTAACTTCTTCACCCTTCCCGCCTCGGGAGGGGTCGCCGCTTGCGGCGGGGGTAGGTTCTTATGCCGGGAGCGGGCAGAAAAAAACCGCCCGCGACCGAAGATGGCCGCAGGCGGTTTGGAGAGAATCCGCAAGACTAGTTGCAGTTCGGGTGAGCGCCGTCTGCGTCGGTGGCCCACAGGCAGATGTTGGAAACAACCTGCTCGTAGCGAATTGCTTTGGCATGACCATCGCTGAACTCGCAGTTAATCAGGCTCGTGTGACGAGCTTGAACATTGGCTAAGTTAGCTGAGGTCGGGGTTCCAGGAGCGCTGGTGCTGCTTGCATAGTTATACTTGCTGTTGCCTAGATTGGCCCAATACTGCGGATACTGAGCACCCAAGCCCGCGACATACGCCGCGTCGGTCGCAAGCGTCGTGGGGTCGGAAACGCCGTTGTAGTTTGCGGGAATGCCACTTTGATTGTTAACATCGGGAGCAACGCCGTAATAAGTGGCATCAGTGATGACAATCGTGTTTGCAGGCCGCGTGACCGAAGCAAGGGCCGAACCTACACCCGCTGGGCTGATCCAACAGTCGTTATGTCCGTAGCTGTTTTCGCCGCCATAGCCGACGCCGCCGCAGCCGACGGTAGATTGGTTTGCGGATGGGTCGCCGCCGCAGACTGAGCCTTGTGGGTCTGTTCCAGTCCAGCCGTTCGGGGTGTCGGGGCATTTGAACAGGTCATAGCTCTTAGCATATGGCTGAAGCATACTGATCCAGAAAGTGCGCGACAAAGCGTTTCCAGTGACAGATCCCGCCGGTGCAGGACCGCCGTTTGCAGCCAGCAGTGGGTTGCAGGGAGCGCCGCCAGGGCAGTTGATGCGGTGAGGGTAGTTGAGTTCGTCGTAATCCTGCGTGTACTGGATGGAGGCCAGGCCGATCTGCTTGAGGTTGGACAGGCAGGCGGTGCGGCGGGCGTTCTCGCGGACTTTCTGGAAGACCGGGAACAGGATGGCGGCGAGAATCGCGATAATGGCGATGACGACGAGTAGTTCAATCAAAGTGAACGCACGGGTAAATCCTTTGCGCTTGGACGGGGCGGACGGCATAGATGTGTGCAGCATGGGGAATGTTCTCCTGTGTCTCTTAAACTATGGCAAGCCATAACGGGTGAAAGGCGCTGCTCCATTGCAGGCCGCTTGTTCTAACGCAGATAGTATACTGCACAAATCGGGCGCTGCCATTAAGAGAATGTTAAGGGAACATTAAGTTTAGATTAAGGATTTATGCTGGCAAATAGACTGACCAAAAACCTATCCAACGTGCTGCTGGGAGAGCCGAACAAGCGCCGCCTCCAGCGCCTGCATCATCGCTTTAGTCGCTTCGCGGCGGGGCAGAGCGGCGTAGGCTTGGGGGTAAATCGGGGAACCGTAAGCGACCCGGACGGGACTGCGCGAGAAGCGGGGGTGCAGCTTCCCGTAAGGCACGACGCCGTTGGTGCTGACAATGCCGACCGGCACAATCGGCACGCCTGTCCGCAGCGAAAGCATCGCCGCGCCGGGCTGGAGCGTTTGCAGCGTGCCGGCCTCGGACAAGCGGCCTTCGGGAAACAGAACCACAGGCTCCCCGGCCCGAAGCAGCGCCTCAATCCGGCGCAGGGCGTCCCGGTCGGCGCTGTCGCGCTTGATGGGGAACCCCTGAAAATGGGCGAACAGCCAGCCCGCGACAGGAATCTCAAACAGCTCGCTTTTGCCGACAAACCAGGCGCGGCGCGGGCAGGACACGAAAACCGCCGGCGGATCGCAGTCGCTGATGTGGTTGGGGCAGTACAAAAAACCGCCGGACGCCGGGACATTGCCCTCACCCGTGGACTGCAAGCGGCCCAAAACACGCATCATCAAGCGCAGCAAAACAAAAACAAGAGGATAAAGAAGAAAATAAAGCATGAACTTATGCCCGCTCCCGCGCGGCGATCTCCGCTTCAGCGCGAGGCTCCTGCATCAGCGCCAGCGCCGCCAAGGCCAGCCCAAGGCAAACGGTGCAGACGGCGAAAATCAACCGGTAGCCGCTTTGGCCGGGGCCGCTGTTATGGTTGATTAAATATCCGGCCAGCAGCACCGCGCCCGGACCGGCCAGCGACGCCGCCGCAGTTTGCAGCCCGACATAAAAACCAATCTCTTTCGCCGGCACCAGCCGGGTCAGCAGCGGGTACGCCGATGCATTCTGCGCCCCAATCCCGAGACCCGCTAGACCTAAAACGACGGCGACTTGGGGAAGCGTCGAAATCCAAAGGCCGTTGATCGCCGCCGCAGCGACCAGCGTGAGACTGAGCATTAAAAGCCGCTTGGAACCGATCTGGTCGCTCAACGGTCCAAAGATCAGGCTGCCCACGGCGGTCATCACCAGCAGAAACGCCGACAAGCCCAGCGAGACGTCGTCCCCGCAATGGGTCACCTGCCGGATAAACGTCGTCAAGTTTGGGGTCACCGCGCCGATGCCTGCGCCGTACAAAAAGAACATGCCCATGTAGAGCCGGGCCTGCCTCAGTGTTTTGAGGCCCGAAAGCGCCAGCACAATGTCGTCCCGATGCCCGCGCCGCGTCTCGTGCGGCCCGCTCGTCTGCGGTTCCGGGGTGCGGGCGCAGGTCAACAGCGTCGTCGCCAGCATCAGCCCGCTGACCAGCGGGAACCCGAGGCCGAGCGACACATGCAGCTTTGGGATCAGCAGCAGCGCCGCCAGCAAAATGAGAATCAGCACCTGCCCCAGCGCCCCGACAAAGTACCAGCGGCCCGTCACGCGCCCGCGCTGCTCCGGCGTGGTGATATCCGCCAGCAGCGCTTGGTATGGGTCAATCGCGACGTTGAACGTCAGCGTAAACAAAAAAATGCAGACGACCATGCCGCCCAGCCGCAGCCCTGGCGGCAGCAGTGCCGCCGCTGGGGCCAGCACCAGAAACACGGCAGAAATGAGGATAAACAGCCGCATGAACGGACGCCGCCGCCCGCCCGGCCCCGCCAGCCGGTCCGAGATGGAGCCGACCACCGGCTGAATGAACGCGCCTTCAAACGAGTGCGACCCGCCCAGCAGCCCCTTCAAAATGGCATTATGCGTGTACGCTTGCAGCCAGAGCGGCAGCACAAAGTTGTTGAACGCATAAAACGCCCCGTAGCCCACATTCGCCAAGCTGTACCAGAACACGCCCGAGCGCGAAAGCGGCCTAGTCACAAGCAACGGCTGTTCTTGATTCATTCTTCGGGCTTACTCTTTTTCCAGCAGTCGCCCGTATTTTTCGGCGACAACGCGGCGCTTGACTTTGAGAGTCGGGGTCAGTTCGCCGCTGTCTTGGGTGAAGGCATGAGGCAGCAGGGCGATGCGCTTGATTTTCTCGAAGTCGGCTAAGTCTTTGGAGAGCTTGTCAATCTCGCGCTTGACATATTTGCGGGCCTCTGGGTCAGCAGCCAGCTCTTCGGGCTTTTTGGCGTCGTCCCCCTTGTCTTTGGCCCAGGCTTTCAAGAGATCATAGTTGGGGACGACTAATGCACTCACTGTGCCGGAATTGTCGCCGAGCAGGACCACTTCGGACAGCAGCGGGGAGCGCTTCAGCAGGGTCTCAATCGGCTGTGGGGCGACTTTTTTGCCGCTTGCCAGGACCAGAATGTCCTTCTTGCGGTCGGTGATCTTTAAATAGCCGCCGGCGTCAATTTCGCCGATGTCGCCGGTGTGGAACCAGCCGGCTTCGTCCAGCACTTCGGCGGTTGCGTCGGGCAGGTTCCAGTAGCCGCGCATGACGGTCGGCCCTTGCACCAAGATCTCGCCGTCAGGGGCGGTCTTGACGGTGACGCCGTTCAGGTGCGTTCCGACAGTCCCGATCTTGACCCGGCCTCGGGGATTTGCCGCCGCTGCCGCCGTCGTCTCCGTCAGCCCCCAGCCTTCCAGAATGGGGATGCCGATGGCAAGAAAGAACGTCGCCGTGGCCGGGCTGAGCGGTGCGCCGCCGCTGACCAGAAACTTGACTTTGCCCCCGAACCGAGCGCGGATTTTAGACAGCACCAGCGCGTCATAGAACTTGTACAGTCCGTAAAGCAATGGGCTGATGGATTTGCCCGCGTTTCGCCGCTTGGCATAAATGCCGCCGATTTCCAGCGCCCGGTTCGTCAGGTTTCGGCGACGCTCCGGCAGCTTGGCGATGCCGTCAAAGACGCGCTCTTGAATGCTCTCAAAGACGCGCGGGACGCACTGCATGATGGTCGGATGCAGCTCAGCCATGTTGTCCAGCAGCTTAAAGATGCTGTCGTTGTAGATCGTGTGCGCCCCCTGCGTCAGCGCCAGATTGTAGGTGACGCGCTCAAACACATGAGACAAGGGCAGAAACGACAAAAACACGTCGTTTGGGGGCGTGAACTGCGGAAACTTCTCGTTTGCCCCGTCCAGCGCCGCTGCCATGTTGCCGTGGGTCAGCATCGCGCCTTTCGGGCTGCCGGTGGTCCCCGACGTGTAAACCAGGCTCATTAAGTCGTCATGCTGCACGGAATCCCGCCGCGCTTCGTAGCTTTCGTCAAAGTCTGCTTTCGCGCCTGCCTCTACCACCGACGCAAGCGTTTGAAGGCCATCTTTAGCGGCATCTGCGTCCAGCGTCACCAGCACGCAAAGAATGGGCAGAGTGTCTCGCAGCGCCGAAATCTTTGCCATTTGCTTGGCATCAGAGACAACCACAGCTTTTGCGCCGCTGTCGGCGAGAATGTGCGCCACCTGCGACCCCGGCAGGGTGGGGTAAATAGGAACCGTCACGGCTCCGGCGGCCTGCGTCGCCAAATCGCAAACGGCCCATTCAGGCCGGTTTTCGGACAGCAGCGCGACCCGGTCCCCGCGCTCCACGCCCAGCGCCCGCAGGCCGAGCGACACCTGCTTGACCTGATCCGCGACCGCTTGGTACGTCAGCGTTTCCCATGTCTTGCTGCCGCCCGGCTTGTAGGACAGCGCGGGCCGGTTTGGGTACTTTCGCGCCGCATCCGCAAAGCGCTTGTTGATGGTATCCGCAATTTGGGTATTGTTCGTCATGCGGTTAGCATAGCAAAACGCCGGCGTTTTGTCAAGCCAATTTGCCAAGCCGGCGGATGCATTCCCTTGACACCGCCGGTCTTTGCAGGATATAATACTGACGTGGCGGCTTAAAGGGCATCCCAGGCAAGGTCTCAGGAAGAGTCTCAGGAACGGTGTCCGAGTTGGTCGAAGGAGCACGATTGGAAATCGTGTAATGGGGACCTCTCCATTCGTGGGTTCGAATCCCACCCGTTCCGCTCTTTATTGCTTTTGTTTGCCTTGCGTTCCTCTTTTGTTTTTAGGAGTCAAAAAAGCCGCCATGCCTACTCCTGCCGTTGTTTCAAAGTTGTCTAATCTCGCCGCCAAACGATTAGTCGGCAATCTGCGCCTGCTGGCCCTCTACGGCTCGGCGGCGGATCGTCCCCTCGTGGCGCACGATCT